>NZ_KV791358.1:0-7822 GCF_001807895.1 Stenotrophomonas sp. HMSC10F07 | reverse complement strand
GGTAGCGCCGGGCCATGCCCGGCGAGCGCAGCGGAAAAGCCGCCGGGCATGGCCCGGCGCTACCAGCGGTGATGCAATCGCATCACCGCTGCGGCTGCGGCGTGATCACCTGGGTCGGCAACCGTGCCGGCGGTTCCGGATTGGGTACCCAGATCGCCACGCCGGCGGCACGCTTCTGCGTGGTCGGAATACCGATGCCGACGCCCCCCCCCACATGCGAGCCGAAGGTACCGGCACCCACCGACATGCCGACCGGCGAGCCGCTGCTGCCGACGCCCATCAGCACCACGCCATTGGCGCCCAGTGCGGCCGCTTCACGCTTCAGGCGTGCCACCGCGGCATCGGTCTGGCCCTGCGTGCCGAAGCCCACCGCAGACGCCGATTCCAGCTGGGCGATCTCCTGGGAGCCGGCCGGTGGCGTGGAATAGATCTGCACCAGTGCCGGATCGATCGGCGCGCGGGCGCGCCCCAGCATGACCTTGGAGGTGCTGGCACAACCGGCGGCGACCAGCAGGATGGCCGCCAGCGCGGCCCAACGGATGTTCATGGCACGACCCCTGTAGGACTGGTTGCGATCTTCGGTGGGCCACTCTGAATCGGCGCCAACACCCGGGCCCGGGCACCCACGGCAGCACGCTAGCACGCGTCGGGTGACAGCCCCGCCAACGGCAGTAGGCGGCGACCGCGTGAACGACTATGGTGGACAGACAGGAACCAACTGCGGGAGAGCGGAATGGGCGTGATCAGTCTTTTGTGGGGCGTATTGGCGCTGTTGTGGATGATCCTGGCGCTGATTCCGCTGCTTGGCTGGGGCAACTGGTTCCTGATCCCGTTCGCCGCCGTCGGCGCGGTGATCGCCGCGCTGGGCATCCTGTTTACCCACCCGACCAAGCGCGGTCGGGCCTGGGCCGGGCTGGTGCTGAATGGCATCGTGGTGGTGGTCGGCATCCTGCGCCTGGGCCTGGGCGGCGGTGTGATCTGAATCCCGGCACCCGGTGCGACCGGGCGTCGCAGGTACACGGCTGCTGGCCGGGCAGGGGCGTACAATGAGCGGCTGCGCGAGCCCCCCGCGTGCCTGTGATTCCGCGCCTGGCGCGGCTGCCCGATGATCATCCGACCCCGTCCCCACGGCTGGCAACTGCTGTACATCCTGCGCGGCTCGATCGTCAAAGCGATCGCGCCGAAGGTGCTGGCCATCCTGATCCTGTCCATTGCCGTGGCGGCCGTGGTGGAGCTGGCCCCGCCGACCGGCATCGAACGCGTGTCGGTCACGCCGTTCACCCTGCTCGGCCTGGTCCTGTCGATCTTCCTCAGCTTCCGCAACAGCGCCTGCTATGACCGCTGGTGGGAAGGCCGCAAGCTGTGGGGCCAGCTGGTCTACGAATCACGTTCGCTGGCCCGCCAGGTGCACCTGCTGCTGGCCGATGACGGCGGCCGCCGTCGCCGCATCGCGTACCTCACCACCGCCTTCGCCCATGCCCTGGCCGGTCGCCTGCGCGGGCGCATCGTGGCGCTGATGGCCCTGCCGTGGCTGGACAAGCGCCAGCGCGAACAACTTGGGCAGCGCGAGAACGTGCCCGATGCATTGCTGTCGATGATCGCCGCCGAGCTGGCCCAGGCGCTGCGTTCCGGTGACCTCGACCCGATCCTCTACGCCCAGCTGGAAGACCGCCTGCACGCGATGTCGTCGATCCAGGCCGGCTGCGAGCGCATCCTCACCACGCCGCTGCCGTTCGCCTACACCCTGCTGCTGCATCGCTGCGCGTGGATGTTCTGCGTGCTGCTGCCGTTCGGCCTGGCCAGTTCGCTGGGCTGGGGCACGCCGGTGCTGTCGGCGGTGCTGGCCTATGCCTTCTTCGGCCTGGACCAGCTGGGCGAAGAAATGGAAGACCCGTTCGGCCTGGAGCCGAACGACCTGCCGCTGGACGCGCTGGTGCGCACGATCGAGATCGACCAGCTCGACGCGCTCGGCGAACGCCCCTTGCCCGAACCCCTGCTGCCGCAGGGTTACCTGTTGCAATAGCCACTCCTCGGAGCCTGCCATGTCCCATCCGCTTTACCGCCCGCGCCGCATGCGCCACGACGAGTTCTCGCGCCGCCTGATGCGCGAGAACACGCTGACCACCGACGACCTGATCTACCCGGTGTTCGTGCACGAACTGGCGGGCCGCACCGCAGTGCCGTCGATGCCGGGCGTGGAGCGGCTGTCGATCGAAGAGCTGCTGAAGGTGGCCGAAGAAGCGCTGGAACTGGGCATTCCGGTGATCGACCTGTTCCCGGTGATCGACCCGTCGCTGAAGTCGCTGGACGCGTCGGCGGCGTGGGCCGAGGACGGCCTGGCGCAGCGTGCGATCCGCGCGCTGAAGTCGCGCTTCCCGGAACTGGGCGTGATGACCGACGTGGCGCTGGACCCGTACACCACCCACGGCCAGGACGGCATCATCGACGACAAGGGCTATGTGCTGAACGACATCACGGTCGAAGCGCTGGTCAAGCAGTCGGTGTCGCACGCCGAGGCCGGTGTGGACATCGTCTCGCCGTCGGACATGATGGACGGCCGCATTGGCGCGATCCGCCGTGCGCTGGATGCCGACAACCACATCAACGTGCGCATCATGGCCTACTCGGCCAAGTACGCCTCGGCGTTCTACGGCCCGTTCCGTGATGCGGTGGGCAGCGCGGCCAGCCTCGGCAAGGCCGACAAGAAGACCTACCAGATGGACCCGGCCAACGGCGACGAGGCCCTGCGCGAGATCGCGCTGGACCTGGAAGAGGGCGCCGACATGGTGATGGTCAAGCCGGGCATGCCGTACCTGGACCTGGTGCGCCGGGTGAAGGACACGTTCGGCGTGCCGACCTTCGCCTATCAGGTCAGTGGCGAGTACGCGATGATGAAGGCCGCCTTCGCCAACGGCTGGCTGGACGAGCGTGCCTGCGTGCTGGAGTCGCTGCTGGGCTTCAAGCGGGCCGGTGCCGATGGCGTGCTGACCTATTTCGCGCCGCAGGTGGCGCGATGGCTGCGCGAGCGCTGACAATAGCGCCACGATAGACGGAGGACTGCGCGATGGGACCCGAACTGGGATGGATGCAATGGCTGATCTGGGGCACCGGTGTCCTGGTGTTCGGTGCCATCATCGTCGGTGTCTTCATCGCCGCCTGGCGGGCGGGCAAGCGCCCGCCGGAGCAGCTTTCCGCCGCCCGCCACGTAGCCCGTGAGCAGGCCCTGCCGGACAGCGTGCAGGCCGAGCTGGCTGCGTTGAACCAGCGCAAGGACAACGGCCAGCTGAGCGAGATGGAGTACGAGCAGTTGCGCGCCAAGGTGCTGTCGCGCTGACGGGTGGGTGCCAACCTTGGTTGGCACTTTCCCGCATGCCAACCAAGGTTGGCATCTACCAAACGATCATCCACGCGCGGCGTGGATCTACCGCACGCACCCGGCCACCGCCGCCACCCTAGGCACCGCCAACCGGTACACGTCCACGCCACCGGCGCGCGGCGCCTTTGCCGCGCTGCTGGCCACCATCATCTCGCCGGGCCTGGCGTTGTCGATCACCGGCGCGCCGGTCCAGCCGCCGGCCTGGTTGAACGATAGTCCCAGCGGCTGCAGCGCCACACCGCTCCACGCACAGCCGCTGCTCCAGACCTGCGCGGTACTGCCGTGGCCGCGGCTGAACACCACGGCGCCGTCATGGCCCAGCCAGTCGCCGTCGGTCTCGTCGTCGGCGCTGTTCAGCGCGCTCAGTGCGGTGGCCGGGCCACGCAGGCCCTGCGCATCCAGCGTCGCTACGAACAGGTCCCAGCCGGCGCCATGGCCCTGCTGGCGGGCAAACAACAGCTGCTTGCCATCCGCGCTCAGGGCCGGTCCGCGCTCTTCCCGGCGCCCGCCGTCACCGCCCAGCGGCTGCGCTGGGCCCAGCCGGCCATCGGTGGCCAGCGCAGCGCGGTACAGCGCCAGCGCGCCCTCGCGGCCGGCCGCGAACAGCAGCCAGCGGCCATCACGGCTGAAGTAGGGATCACGGGCTTCACCGGCCACGCCGACCGGCAGTGCCTGTGCCTGCTGCCAACGACCGTCGACCACGCGTGCCTCCCAGAGGCCCCAGCCGGCTTCGTCGCGGCGGGCGAAAACGATGCGCTGGCCATCGGCGCTGATCGTGGCGCGGCCCTCGTCGGCGCGGGTCGAGACCACGCCCATGCCTTCGATGCCGTACTCGTTCAACGCCATCGCCACGGGGGCAGAGAGTAGACTGGCGGCAAGCACCAGCAGGGGCGGGGTGATGCGCATCATCCGGTTCCATGCACGAACAGAGCATCAGTCTAGCCAGCTTGAGGATTCCATGACCGACCGTTACGCCGTCTTCGGACACCCCGTCGCCCATTCGAAGTCGCCGCAGATCCATGCGTCGTTCGGTCGCCAGGAAGGCATCGCCATCGACTATCGCGCGATCGACCTGGCCCCGGAGGCGTTCCTGGCCGGCCTGGAGGCCTTCGCTGCCGAGGGCGGTGTCGGTGCGAACGTCACCCTGCCGCACAAGGAAACCGCGTTCTCGGTGTGCACCACGCTGACCGCACGGGCGCGCCGCGCCGGATCGGTCAACACGCTGCTGCGCAAGGGCGACCGTTGGCACGGAGACACCACCGATGGCATCGGCCTGGTGCGCGACCTGACCGACCGCCATGGCCTGGACCTGCGCGGCCGTCGCGTGCTGATGATCGGTGCCGGTGGCTCGGCGCGCAGCGTCGCCCCGGCGCTGCTCGATGCCGGCATCACCGAACTGGTGGTGGTCAACCGCACGCCGGAACGTGCCGACGAGCTGATCGATGCCATGGGCGAACCGGGCCGCGCGATCAGCCGCTACTGGGAGGACCTGCGCGACCTGGGCGACTTTGAACTGATCGTCAACGCCACCTCGGCGGGCCGCGACCGCGACGTCGAGTTCAAGCTGCCGCTGTCGCTGGTCAACTCGATGACCACCGCCGTCGACCTGAACTACGGCGAGGCGGCGATCGCCTTCCTGGCATGGGCACGCGCGGCGAACTGCCGCAACACCGTGGATGGCCTGGGCATGCTGGTCGAACAGGCTGCCGAGAGCTTCCTGCAGTGGCACGGCGTACGCCCGCAGACCGACGAGGTCTACCAGGCGCTGCGCCAGGGCCCGGCTGTGTTGGCCGGCGAGGACTGATCGATGGACGGCACGACCTTGATGGTGACCGTGCTGAGCATGGTCGGTGTGCGCCTGCCGGTGCTGATCGCGCTGTGCGTCGGCCTGGTCTGGGTGGTCGGTGCGCCGCGCGATGCGACCCGCACCGGCGCCCTGGTCGGCCTGCTGCTGTTGCTGTTGACCAGCCTCGGTGGGATGGCGGCGGGCATCCTGCCGATGTGGATGGTCCGCAGTGGTGATTTCAGTGCCGTGTCGAGCCTGAGCGCCATCCTCGGCGTGCTGCATTTCGCGCTGGCAATGGTCGAGGCCATCGGCGTGGTGCTGCTGGTGTGGGCGCTGGTGCGCCTGCTGCGGCTGCGCGGCAACGCGGTGCAGTGACACCGCGGTGACGGCCCAGGGCCGTCGCCAGCAGCGTCCGGTGTGTTCATCCAGCCGCCGGGCGTCGCCGCTGCCCCGTTCAGGCAGCCAGCGGCGGCGGACATGGCCGGCCATGCGACAATGACCGGCCCGATCCAGCCACGGTAATTCCCGGCGTGACCGAAACCGTCGCCGCTCCGCGCACGCTCGATGACCCCTTGAAGGACGCGATCCGCAAGGCGTACACGACGCTGCAGGCCAATACTCCCGGCTTCTCCACCCGCCGCTCGCAGAGCCAGATGATCGGCGTGGTGTCACGCGCGCTGTCGAAGAGCGGCGGCGTTGGCGTGGTCGAGGCGCCGACCGGCGTCGGCAAGAGCCTGGGTTACCTCACTGCGGGCGTACCGATTGCGCTGGCCAGCAAGAAGAAGCTGGTGATCAGCACCGGCACCGTGGCGCTGCAGTCGCAGCTGGTCGAGCGCGATATCCCGAATTTCCTCAAGGCCACCGGCCTGGAAGCAACCGTGGCGCTGGCCAAGGGCCGTACCCGCTACCTGTGCACGCGTAACGCCGCCGAAGCACAGGGCGAGGGCTCGCAGGGCGGCATGTTCGAGGATGATGCACCACTGTTCGACCGGCCGCTGGCGCCGATCGAGATGGACATCGCCAAGCGCCTGACCGATGCCTTCACCGGCGGCAGCTGGGACGGCGATATCGACAATGCGCCGGAGACCATCAGTCCCGGCCTGCGCAGCCGCATCACCACGCCGGCCTCGGGCTGCGCCGGGCGCCGTTGTGCGTATTCGGCGCAGTGCGCGGTGCTGCGTTCACGCAACACCGTGCGCGATGCGCAGATCGTGGTCACCAACCACGCGCTGCTGCTGTCGGCGCTGTCGATCGGCGACAGCGACAACGGCCAGCCGTTGATCGCGCCGCCGTCGGACATGCTGCTGGTGCTGGACGAAGGCCATCACATCGGCAACGTGGCGATCGACCAGGGCGCGGCCAGCCTGGCGCTGGATGAAATGGCCAAGCGCACCGGGCGCCTGCAGATCCTGATTGCCGGTGCCTACCGCGCGGTCGACAAGGACCGCCTCGGCAACCTGCTGCCGAACGAAGCGATCGAGGTCGCCAGCAACGTCGCCAAGCAGCTGCGCGCGTTCCGCGATCACATCGAGCGGGTGTGGATGCCGGCGCCAGCGGACGAGGAGCCGATGTGGCGCGCGGCCAACGGCCGTTTGCCGGAGGCCTGGCGCGAGCCGATCGAGGCACTGGCCGACGAGACCCGCAGCCTCTACAACTGGGCGCATGCCGCTACCGCGCAGGTGGCCAAGGGCAAGCCGGACGACGCCGCGCGCGAGCGCCTGCAGCGCAACCTGGGCATGGCGCTGGAAATGATCGAGCAACAGTACAACCTGTGGCAGGCCTGGCGCCGCGAGGACAAGGACGGCGCGCCGCCGATGGCGCGCTGGGTCACCGCCACCCGCGACGGCGACCTGGTGCTGCACGGCTCGCCGGTATCGGCCGCGCACGTGCTGCGCAAGCTGCTGTGGGATGAGGTGGACTCGGTGGTGATGACCTCGGCGACGCTGACCGGCGGTGGCGATTTCCAGTCGCTGGCGATCGACAACGGCATTCCGGAAGAGGCCGAGATGGTCTCGCTGTCGTCGCCGTTCGACCTGCCCAACCAGGCCGAGCTGATCGTGCCCAGGTTCCCGGTCACCCCCGACGACCGCGAAGGCCATCCCCGCGAAGTGGCGCGCTACCTCGACACCGAGCTGGATTGGGCCAAGGGCTCGATGGTGCTGTTCACCTCGCGCTGGAAGATGGAAAAGGTGGCCGGGCTGATGCCGGCGGCGCGGCGCAAGCAGGTGCTGGTACAGGGCGAGATGTCCAAGACCCGGCTGATCGAAGAACACCTGCGCCGCGTCGAAGCGGGTGAGGGTTCGGTGCTGTTCGGCCTGAACTCGTTCGGTGAAGGCCTCGACCTGCCCGGTGAAGCGTGCACCACGGTGGTGATCACCCAGGTGCCGTTCGCGGTGCCGACCGATCCGCAGACTGCCACCCTCAGCGAATGGTTCGAGGGCCGCGGGCTCAATGCGTTCAACCTGATCGCCATTCCGCACGCGCTGCGCACGTTGACCCAGTTCGCCGGTCGCCTGATCCGCACCTCCACCGACACCGGCCGCGTGATCATCCTCGATTCGCGGCTGCTGACCCGCCGCTACGGCAAGCGCATCATCGACGCGCTGCCGCCGTTCAAGCGCGTGATCGGCTGAAAAAAGGGGACGGAGGGGATTAAGTCG
>NZ_KV791357.1:0-8320 GCF_001807895.1 Stenotrophomonas sp. HMSC10F07 | reverse complement strand
CGGGCACGGCCCGGCGCTACCGGTAGGGCGTTGCCGGCCAGCGGCCGGCACGCGCGACGCAGCAAAAACTGATTCAGCCCAATTGGAGAAAGAACGCCCCGGCGCGTCCTACCGGAGAAAAATCAGGCTTATCCCGGAGGAACAGATACGCCATGCCGTCGGACAGTACGCCTTTTTGCGAAGGCAGAATGCCGTCGATGTCCGCGCCGTAGAGCATCAAGCGACGGCGACCGCCATTCCACGTCAAAGGTGATTGCAGCCATGCATCGACTCCATCCAGCTTGGAATCCAGGTTCCCATCATCGTCGGGTTCCAAACACTCCACACGCTCGATACGGCCGCGCTCAAGCGAGTCGCTCATGCATCGGCTTCTGGATGCGCCCCCACGCCTGTATGCGAGCACAACTGCGTCGCTAGTTCCCTGCACCGCGCGCAGCCGACGGAAGTGGGAATGATCCCGCGTATCGGTGGGGATGAAGACTGAGAACCAGAAATCCTCAGCAACGCCCTGCGGATAGAACCAATGGGGGTCGCCGAAAACTGCACGGACGTCCACGGTGCCAGCGCGCCTCGCCCCGGTTCAAGGCCAATAGCGACAGCCTTGAACAAGGGAGAGAATCGCCGCCGGGCATGGCCCGGCGCTACCGGTGAGGCGTTGCCGGCCAGCGGCCGGCACTACCGGGTGCAGTAGATCCACGCCATGCGTGGATGGAGATCCGCCCCCGTGGGCATCAGGCGAAGCTATCGGTGGCGCGCACCAGCGCGTCCACGTTCTCGGCCTCGAACGCCGAATGGCCCGAAGCCGGGGTGATTTCCAGCTTCGCCTTCGGCCACACCTTGGTCAGGTCCCAGGCGTTGGCCAGCGGGCAGACCACGTCGTAGCGGCCGTGCACGATCACGCCCGGAATGTCGGCGATGCGGTGTGCGTCGCGCAGCAGCTGGTCTTCCACCTCGAAGAAGCCGCCGTTGACGAAGTAGTGGTTCTCGATGCGGGCAAACGCCAGCGCGAAATGCGGGTCTTCGTGGCTGTTGATGAAGTCATCATCGACGTGCAGGAAACTGGTCGCGCCTTCCCACACCGCCCACGCCTTGGCCGCTTCCAGGCGGGTGGTCTCGTCTTCGCTGGTCAGGCGGCGGTGGAAGGCCGAGATAAGGTCATGACGCTCCACCAGCGGAATCGGCTTGAGGTAGTGCTCCCACGCATCCGGGAACAGGCGGTTGGCGCCTTCCTGGTAGAACCATTCCAGCTCCCAGCGACGCAGCATGAAGATGCCGCGCAGGACCAGTTCGGTCACGCGCTGCGGATGGGTCTCGGCATAGGCCAGCGCCAGGGTCGAGCCCCAGCTGCCACCGAACACCTGCCAGCGATCGACCTTCAGGTGCTCGCGCAGCTTCTCGATATCGGCGACGAGGTCCCAGGTGGTGTTGTCCACCAGGTCCGCGTGCGGGGTGGAACGGCCGGCACCGCGCTGATCGAACAGGATGATGCGGTACTTGGACGGATCGTGGAACTGGCGCATCTTGTCGCTGCAGCCGCCACCCGGGCCACCATGCAGCATCACCACCGGCTTGCCTTCCGGGTTGCCGCACTGTTCGAAGTACAGCGTGTGGCGGTCGTCGACCTTCAGGGTGCCGACGTCGTAGGGGGTGATGGCGGGGTACAGCGTACGCATGCTTGCAGCTCCAGGGTGATGCCCTGCCGGGGCAGGAGAACCTCCATTCTAGGCCGGACGCCGGCCCAGGGTGATGCGGTCGCGCTGCTCCAGATCCTGCACGGTCTGCACCTCGGCAAATCCCGTCGCCTCGAACAGTGCCCGGATCGCCGCGCCCTGGTCCCAACCGTGCTCGATCAGCAACCAACCGCCGGGCCGCAGGTGGGCCTGGCCACCCTCGACGATGCGGCGGATGTCATCCAGGCCGTCCATGCCCGAGGCCAGCGCGGTAGACGGTTCGAAGCGCAGGTCGCCCTGTTCCAGGTGCGGGTCGTTGCTGGCGATGTACGGCGGATTGCTGGCGATCAGGTCGAAGCGCACGCCCTGCAGCGGCGCATACCAGTCGTGCCCGCCCTCGGCGAAACGGACGTTGTCCAGTTCATGGCGGGCCGCATTGCGCGCGGCCACGGCCAGCGCGCCCGGGCTGGCATCGGTGGCCAGCACCTGTGCCCGGGGCCGTTCGCTGGCCAGTGCCAGTGCGATCGCACCGCTGCCGGTACCGAGGTCGGCCAGCTGCAACGCCTGGTCCGGCGGCAGTCGCTCCAGCGCCAACTCGACCAGCAGCTCGGTTTCCGGGCGCGGGATCAGCGTGGCCGGGTCGACCTCCAGGTCCAGCGTCCAGAAACCGCGGCGCCCGGTCAGGTAGGCAACCGGCTCACCGGCCACACGGCGGGCCAGCAAGGCTTCGAAGGCGGCTTGGTCATTGGCGGCCAGCGGATCGGTGGCATGGGCGAACAGCCAGCTGCGCGGGCGCTCCAGCACATGCAGCAGCAGCAGTTCGGCTTCGTGGCGGGCGTCGACACCGCCCAAGCGGGCACTGGCGTCAGCTACGACCTGACGCAGGGTGGGTTCGGGTTGGAAAGACATGCCTCAATTGTAGAGCCGAGCCGATGCTCGGCTGCTGCTGGAACAGCCGAGCATCGGCTCGGCTCTACAGATCCACCGTCGAGCATGGCTCGACGCTACAAAAAGCTGGAATCCGTTCAGGTTTCGCCAGAGGGTATAAGGAGGGGCTATCAGCCCTTTTCACACGTCCCGGTCGATTTTCCTTGTCACACAAGCAGTTGCAGGATGGGAGCGGCAGGGTTCAGTGCCTGCTCATGGCCATTTGATAGACTCCATCTATCAAATAGATGCAATCAATGGATTGTTCTTATCGCGAGCGAATGGGTAACCTAGCTCCTGTCGATTCACCCACTCCCCTTCACCAAGAGGAAAAATGATGTCCCTCATCAATACCCAGATCCAGCCGTTCGAAGCCAACGCCTACCACAACGGCGAGTTCATCAAGGTTTCCGACGCCAGCCTGAAGGGCCAGTGGTCCGTCCTGATCTTCATGCCGGCCGCCTTCACCTTCAACTGCCCGACCGAGATCGAAGACGCCGCTGACCATTACGCCGAGTTCAAGAAGGCCGGCGCCGAGGTCTACATCGTCACCACCGACACCCACTTCTCGCACAAGGTGTGGCACGAGACCTCGCCGGCCGTCGGCAAGGCCCAGTTCCCGCTGGTCGGCGACCCGACCCACCAGCTGACCCGCGCCTTCGGCGTGCACATTGAAGAAGAAGGCCTGGCCCTGCGCGGCACCTTCATCATCAACCCGGAAGGCGTGATCAAGACCCTGGAGATCCACTCCAACGAGATCGCCCGTGACGTGTCCGAGACCCTGCGCAAGCTCAAGGCTGCCCAGTTCACTGCCGCCAACCCGAACCAGGTCTGCCCGGCCAAGTGGAAGGAAGGCGAGAAGACCCTGACCCCGTCGCTGGACCTGGTCGGCAAGATCTAAAGCAGTACCGGCCTGCCGTGGCCCCACGCCACGGCGCGCCCTTCATCCCCGTGCCGGTCCCCCCGCCGGCGTGGGGGTGAACCCAAGACAGCCAACGCTCGCCCGCCTTGGCCAGCCAGCCCCTTCCACGGTCGCTGTCTTGGGTTCACCCCTACCCCCTGCTGGTCCGCTACCTTCTACAGCGGTGCCACGCCCCCTGTTTGCCTGAAGCCAGGAGATGACCCGATGTTGGACGCCAACCTGCAGTCGCAGCTGAAGACCTATCTGGAGCGCGTGACCCGCCCGATCCAGATCACCGCGCACGCCGACGACGGCGCCAAGTCGCAGGAAATGCTGGAACTGCTGCAGACCCTGGAAAACCTGTCGGACAAGATCACGCTGCAGGTCCTGCGCGATGGCCAGGGCCGCGTGCCGTCCTTCGACCTGGGCACGCCGGGCCAGGACATCCACCTGACCTTCGCCGGCCTGCCGATGGGTCACGAGTTCACCTCGCTGGTGCTGGCCCTGCTGCAGGTCGGCGGCCACCCGTCCAAGGCCACCGCCGAGCTGATCGAGCAGGTGCAGAACCTGGAAGGTGAATACAAGTTCGAAACCTACTTCTCGCTGTCCTGCCAGAACTGCCCGGACGTGGTGCAGGCGCTGAACCTGGCCGCGGTGCTCAACCCGCGCATCCAGCACGTGGCCATCGATGGCGCCCTGTTCCAGGACGAAGTCGAGAAGCGCGAGATCATGTCGGTGCCGACCGTGTACCTCAACGGTGAAGTGTTCGACCAGGGTCGCATGACCCTGGAGCAGATCGTGGCCAAGCTGGACACCAATGCCAGCAAGCGCGATGCCGAGAAGATCGCCGCCAAGGATGCTTTCGACGTACTGGTGGTCGGTGGTGGCCCGGCTGGCGCCGCAGCGGCGATCTATGCCGCGCGCAAGGGCATCCGTACCGGCATCGCTGCCGAGCGCTTCGGTGGCCAGGTGCTGGACACCATGGCGATCGAGAACTTCATCTCGGTGAAGGAAACCGAAGGCCCGAAGCTGGCCACGGCGCTGGAGCAGCATGTGCGCGAGTACGACGTGGACATCATGAACCTGCAGCGCGCCAGTGCGCTGGTGCCGGCCGGCGAAGACGGCCTGGTGCAGGTGCAGCTGGAGAACGGCGCGGTGCTGAAGTCGCGTTCGGTGATCCTGTCCACCGGCGCGCGCTGGCGGCAGATGAACGTGCCGGGCGAGGACCAGTACCGCAACAAGGGCGTGGCCTACTGCCCGCACTGCGATGGTCCGCTGTTCAAGGGCAAGCGCGTGGCGGTGATCGGCGGCGGCAACTCCGGTGTGGAAGCGGCCATCGACCTGGCCGGCATCGTGTCGCATGTAACCCTGCTGGAGTTCGATTCCAGCCTGCGTGCCGACGAAGTGCTGCAGAAGAAGCTGCGCAGCCTGGGCAACGTCACCGTGCTGACCAGCGCACAGACCACCGAAGTGCTCGGCGACGGCAGCAAGGTCACCGGCCTGGTCTACAAGGACCGCATCGGCGGCGATGCCCACCGCGTCGAGCTGGAAGGCATCTTCGTGCAGATCGGCCTGCTGCCCAACACCGAGTGGCTGAAGGATGTGGTGGCGCTGTCGCCGCGTGGCGAGATCGTCATCGACGATCGCGGCCAGACCAACCTGCCGGGTGTGTTTGCTGCTGGCGATTGCACGACGGTGCCCTACAAGCAGATCATCATCGCCATGGGCGCCGGTTCCACCGCCGCACTGAGCGCGTTCGACCACCTGATCCGCTCGTCGGTGAGCAACAGCAGCGGTGCCGTTGCTGAAGCGGCCTGATCCACCGTTCCCAGATCACCGGGAACATTGTCTGCCTGTCGGGTAACCATGCCGTCAGCCGGTCCGTTACCCCTGGGGTGTAAGGATGAACCTACGTGATCTGAAGTACCTGGTAGCCCTGGCCGACCACAAGCATTTCGGCCGGGCTGCCGCTTCCTGCTTTGTCAGCCAGCCGACGTTGTCCACGCAGATCCGCAAGCTGGAGGAAGAGCTCGGCCTGCCGCTGGTGGAACGCGCACCGCGCAAGGTGATGCTGACCCCGGCCGGCCAGGAAGCGGCCGCACGGGCGCGGGTGATCGTGTCCGAAGTGGAACAGCTGAAGGAAGCGGCGCGACGCAGCCGCGATCCGGAAGCCGGTACGGTGCGCCTGGGGATCTTCCCGACCCTCGGCCCGTACCTGCTGCCGCATGTGATCCCGCGCATCCGCGAGCGCTTCCCGGAGCTGGAACTGCTGCTGGTCGAGGAAAAGAGCGATGTGCTGCTGGACCGCCTGCGCGAAGGCAAGCTCGACGCTGCATTGCTGGCGCTGCCGGTGATCGACGACCAGCTGCATGCCGAGTTCCTGTTCGAGGAACCGTTCCTGCTGGCCGTCTCCGGTCGCCACCCGCTGGCACGTCGCGAGCACCTGGACGTGCAGGAACTGGCCACGCAGAAGCTGCTGCTGCTGGAGGACGGCCATTGCCTGCGCGACCAGGCGCTGGAAGTCTGCCGCCTGTTCGGCGCCAACGAGAAGTCCGAGTTCCGCGCCACCAGCCTGGAAACGCTGCGGCAGATGGTCGCCGCCGATGTCGGCATCACCCTGCTTCCGAGTCTGTCGGTGCAGCCGCCAGTGCCGCGCTCGAACAACATCCGCCTGCTCGACTTCACCGGCGAAGGCCGTCCCAGCCGCCGCATCGCCATGATCTGGCGCCGCAGCTCGGCCATGAACGACTTCCTGATGGACCTGGCCGACCAGTTCAAGCGCCTGCCGCAGGCGCTGTTCACCCTGGAGGCGCTCGATGCCGGCAGCGATGCACCGGCCCTGCCCGGCCCCGCGCTGAACGGCTGAGCCCCCGCAGTACCGGCCTGGAATCGGCAGGAGTCGATTCCGGCCGCATTTGTCCCCACAATACAGACAGGCGGCGCCAGCAGGTGCCGCCTTTTGCATGGCTTTCAACCAAGGAGCTTCACCATGAGTACCGCCAGCGGCCTGCCGCCGTCGATCACCGTTTCCACCTTCGACATGGACCGCCTGGACGCCATGCTCGAATCTCCCGCGCTGAGCCAGACGCCTGCCGCGCTCGCGCTTGCTGAAGAACTCAACCGGGCCACCGTGCTGGCACCGGACCAGATTCCCGAAGGCATCGTCATGATGCATTCGCGCGTGGAGTGCGAAGATGAAGTGTCGGGCGAGAAGCACGTCCTGACCCTGGTCTTCCCCCGCGAAGCCAACGTCGATGAAGGCAAGGTTTCCGTGCTGGCCCCGGTCGGCAGTGCCCTGCTCGGCCTTTCGATCGGCCAGAGCATCGACTGGACCGCGCCCGGCGGCCGCAAGCTGCGCCTGCGCGTGACCGCGGTCCACAACGACCGCCCCTGATTACCGCTGCGCACCGCGCGCGATTCGATCCCCCTGTCCCAGGAGCCGTAATGAGTACCCCGTCCAAACTGTCCCAGCTGCGCGAACTGTCCGTGGTCGTTGCCGATACCGGTGACTACGAGGCGATCAAGCGCCTGCAGCCGGTGGACTGCACCACCAATCCGACCCTGGTGAAGAAGGCGCTGGACCTGCCGGTCTACGCCGAGCTGATCGAACGCGAACTGGCCTGGGGCCGCCAGCAGAGTGGCGACCGCGAAGCCGTGGTGCACGCCGTGGCCGACCGCCTGACCATCGGCGTCGGCGTGCTGCTGAGCACGCTTGTGCCGGGCCGGGTGTCCACCGAGGTGGATGCCGACCTGGCTCACGACACCGCTGCCACCGTGGCCAAGGCCCGCCAGTTCATCCAGATGTACGCCGATGCCGGCGTGCCGCGCGAGAAGATCCTGATCAAGATCGCCGCGACCTGGGAAGGCGTGGAAGCCGCGCGCATCCTGCAGGCCGAGGGTATCGACTGCAACCTGACCCTGATCTTCAACCCGACCCAGGCGCTGGCCTGCAGCGAAGCCGGGGCGTTCCTGATCTCGCCGTTCGTCGGCCGCATCCTGGACTGGTACGTGGCCAACGGCCAGGCCCCGGCCACCATCGATGAAGACCCGGGCGTGAAGTTCGTGCGCGGCGTGTATGCCGAATTCAAGCGTCGCGGTTCGCCGACAGTGGTGATGGGCGCCTCGTTCCGTTCGACCGCGCAGATCGAAGCACTGGCCGGCTGCGACCGCCTGACGATTTCGCCGGACCTGCTGGAGAAGCTGGACGCCGACCACGGCGAGCTGCCGCGCAAGCTGGTGGCCGGTGCCGCCGATGGCGCGGCGGTGACCCCGATCGATGCGGCCAAGTTCGCGGCGGATCTGGCGGCCGATCCGATGGCCACCGAGAAGCTGGCGACCGGCATCGATGCGTTTGCCAAGGATCTGGAAGCGCTGCGCGAGCGGATCCGCGCGGCACTGTGAGGATTCCGGCCAACGGCTGAGCCCCTCGTGGCGGGGGGCTTGGTCGCGAAGAGCGGGTCATGTGGTTGGCAGGGTGGGTAGGCCGTGCAGGGGACGCTGCAAGTACGTCCCTGTAAGCTCTGTCGCCGCATCCATGCGGCTCACGCCCCTGCACGGCCTACCCACCCTGCCTTCGACAGTTTCCTGCGGCCGCCCGCCACGGAAGAAAGAAAGAAGAGCAACAGCGGGTCGCGCGCTTCGCTTGCTCGGAGCCGAGCATGGCTCGGCTCTACAAGGGCAATGCAGAACCAAACAAAAAGGACGCGGCGAACGCCGCGTCCTTTTTGTTTTCCATCAGTTCGTCAGTAACCCAATGTTCTTTCCCACCGTCACCGGGAAACTCTCGGGGGTGGGGCGGTGTGGGTTGGCAGGACCGTTGGCG
>NZ_KV791356.1:9197-32255 GCF_001807895.1 Stenotrophomonas sp. HMSC10F07 | reverse complement strand
CAAGGTGGCTCCGAAGTATCGCAACCCGGCCAATCCGAACGAGACTTGGACTGGGCGCGGCAGACAGCCCAAGTGGATGGCGGCGCTCGTCCAAGCTGGCAAGTCAGCCACTGACTTTCTGATCTAGTAAACAATAAGGGTCATGAACCATGCCAGCGCTCTTCGGGCGCTGGCGGTGCGCTGGGCTAATACTTGCCTAATGGCCGTGCGTCAATAGTTCGTGGCGGACTTTGGCCGCTACTTTAAGAGCCTAGCTTTCGCCAAAGAAGTTGGGCTCCACGCCTGCCGCCACACCCTGGCCACCGAACCGAAGTCAGCGACGTTCCAGGGAAGAAGACTGCACTGGTCACCGGTCATGGCACTGATCCGAGGGATCGGGTCCAAGTGTTGCGCAAGCACTACTTGCACACGAAGCCGCAGGTGACCCGCAGCAAGCAGTTCAGCGCCCTTGAGCTGTATCGACCCAGCGTAAAATTGCCGCGTTACCAGCGTGGGCAGTTTGCGGAACAATTGGGTGATCCGAGTAAGCTTTAATAAGGGATCTGTCGCCGTGCCGCCGACAGATCCCCCAAGCCCCGCAAAACGCTAAGGGCAAGAACGAGCCAATCTGTAACGCTTTTACGCGCCCTTCTTATGCTTATGGGGCTTGAGCCCAGGCGTGTTGCCCGGCGTGCTCTTGTTGTCCCGCTGACGCTGATCCGGCTTACCAGTCGACTTGGCGATGCGCTTAGGGCCTGGCTTGATGCTCATGAACACGCTCCACTTGTCGCCAGCATTAGAAAGGCTGCTGGGCTTCGCCTTTGAAAAAGAAAGTTAGTCTCGGGTGGACGGTCGGAGCATCTTATCAATTGCATGCTGCTGACACATCACGGCACCCTATCCAGAGCGCTCAAGAGACGCTCGGCATACGCATAGGCAGCGCCCTCGACGCGAGAGTGACTAAAGCTGGTCACCCATAGCAACAGCAGCATCCCCGAAATCAGTAGCGTGGCGCCCCCCTCGAAACCGGGATGCAACAGTGCTCCCCAGGCAACTCCCACAGGATTCAGCGTCAAAACGTCAGCCATATGAAGCCCAACAACTAGCCCCGCTATACAAGCAGCAATACCGAACGGTCGCAGCGCGGACATGTTTCGAAAAAAACCGTAAGAAATGTTTTCCTTAAGAACTAGCGATTCGGTGCCCCGAGATCTATCTCGAAGGACCGCCACTGCCGCTTCATAAGCGTGGTCGGCGCTGCGGGGATCGTTGCGTTCTCTCGCGGCCGTGGGCAAGGGCAACCCAAGTTTGTCCCTGATAGCCCGGTGATAACGCATCTTGACCTGAGGGTTTAAACGCGCATCTCGATGGCGCAGCAAAATTGTAGAAGGCAGTCCACCCCATCTAATCACCAGCTTCGCCTCTAGCTGCTTACCTTGAAACCTCACGATGCTGCAAAATAGAAAAGGTGCACAGAAGGTCACCAACACTGCAGCCAGAATCCTCATGGCATCCAACTCTTCGCGACAGGCAGTGATGAACGATACCGTCAATGGCATCAGCACAATGAGAGCTGGTGCAAGCCTAGCTTTGCGCTCATACGGATCAGCAACCAAGGGAATCATTTCAATTAGTGGATTTGGGGTTATCATTCAGGCACGACCTTATCATCTACGCTGCATCTACAAGCTACTTGCTCATGGCGGCAACAGTTTGTCCAAGCGAGATGCTGATCGCATTGGAAGAAACGATCACCATCAGCGCAGGAACACCATCGGCTGCCAGGCGTTCGGCAAGCGTGCTAAGCAGCACTACATCTGTTGCACTAGGGCTAGCCGAACACCCTTCGGGATGAGCGTGCCACTCTCCCACATAGCTCACCATTCCCGCCGTAAGCGCTTCGCACCGGTCAACATAAGCCTGCCCTCCTTCCTTCCCTCGCACGAAGCTGACGGTGTCTGCAACGCTATCAGCGGGTGCCGCTGAAGCATCCACAAGAGTCAACGTTCGCAGGACCTGGTCAACTACGCCAACCAAGATTCCACCGGTCTCGTTTGGCAACTGCTCCGATCTAATCAGGCGAAGTCGATCTTCCAGACCTTCGTCCCAACGAACACTCCAATCGCCCCTCTGCACGAGCTTTGATTTTCTCAGCTTGATGAAGTCAGTAGAGATGGCACCTGTGGAATCGTTTAGCGTCCAAATCTGCGCGCACGCATCCACGTCAACAACTCCCATTCGAACACGCCGTGCAAGCTGAGCTGAATGAAGCTTTGCTAGATCGGCAGGCAACTGAATGCTGTGATCACGACACCCACGACCAACTCGCACCTGATCCCCCTGTCGCAAGTGCGCAGCGCCCCACTCCTCATTGATAACAGCCCTGTAATACTGCGCCTCGATCGACGCAAGGCGAATGGTCCGCTCAGCATCTTCAAGCAGCATCACGGCACTTAAGCCATTGTGGGTAAAAAACACCGACGCACTTCGAGGCAGCTCGCGCTCAGACCAATCTCTGGGCACGTTGATGGTCGTCGAGGCATCCACGAGAAGATCTGCTCCCGCCAACGCCGCCGTCACTGCCGGGTCAGACCAGTCACTGGCTTCAGCGACGATGGGGGATGGCGTGGCTTCCTCTGTCCCAAATACAAGCCCGAGCTGAGCACAAACTGAGACGGCTTTAGCATGTCCAATGGATTTGGAAGTCGCAATGTGCCTGATCAAGTTATGGGGCTCAACATAATCTGGATCGATACACGTCCACCTTCCCCACCCCTCCCGAACCCAAGTATCCACCAGCCCACTACCCAAGGCTCCTACCCCCGCCAATACAGCAGAGAAATCGCCCTCACTCGCTGAGATACCCGAGAGTTTTCGCGCCTCTGAGCGAACGGGAATGGTCTTGATCTCGGTGAGCACAATCTCCACCGCTTTCCACCTATCATCGGGTGCTCCTGCCGTTGATCCTAGAAGCGGATCAACGGCGAATGGAGCGCCACCAGGATTCGGCTGGAAGAGGCTTCCAATCTGAAGCCCCAATCTATTAATGTCGATGCTTGTAAGAAATGCGCATGTATCGATGCGCTCCACTTGGCTGCCGCGAAGTCGCGGCAACCGTAAGATCAAAAGCACTTTGCCGCTCGGCCGTCCGGCCGCCGAGTTGCTTCGAAACTGACGACACAATGATTCCCTTAGTGGTTCGATTATGGACACACCCAAGGAATACAACGCTTCGTCAAGGCCGCCCAAGTCACTAGGCGGGCGCTGAATCGGAACGTGCTCTACAGGCGAAAGATTGACCAGTAACGGCTGGATTGCCATCTGGCTAGTAGCATTCAAGGAGTCAGACGCAACGAGGCAGAGACCTAGGCGATTTCTTTCTAGCACTGACAGACGTATGGCCCCAAGGTCGTCAGCGGTTTGGGCTTGGAACGATGCGGGTAATACAACAGTATATCCAGTGCCGTAGAACAATGGCTCCAGCGGCTGATCAGTCGCGTGCAAAGAACCTTTAGCACTCTCGCGCAACCACCATAGGATCCGGCGTAAGTGACGCTGGGCAGTCCATTGCCGCTCTTCAAAGGTCCAATTCTCATACAAGCAGAGGGACGCCGGCTCGTTTGTAGGCACCGCATTTAGATGAAGTAGATTTGGAAAGTCGCGTCGCAGAGCGCGGACCTCTGGCGGCCGTTTCCCCGATTGATCGAAGCCCAGCCAAAGCCGCTCCCTTGGCCGGATACCAACCGGATTGCCTGGGGCGACACTGCCGTCTCCCACATCAACGACGATCCCGAGACTCTTGGGGTCCTTCCCCCGGCGCAACTCTAAGAACTTTATGTCGGAATGATTCCGGCATGCTTCCAGCAACTCAAGAAACCGTTGGCTTTCAACGGAAGCTTCAGCCTGCGCGACCGGCTCACCCCATTCGAAGTAATCGTTCATTTAAACGCACCCAGCCCGCGGTGCGGCGGCGGCGGCAGTGGCAGCAACAGCCGTCGCCGCCTCCACCGGGCAAACCCGCGGGCCGTCAGTGGTGATTTCGATCTCAATGGGGCTGGGCGACCAGGCAAAGGGCGTTTCGCCGGTGCATAGGAACTTGCCAAACTTGTCTTCGAGAATATCTTCATACTCCCGCTTAGCACGCGTGCAGGGTGGGTCGCTATCCTCGTCTTTTATTGGCTTACTGCTGGCGATAATCTTGGCCCCGTAACGCGCCTGTCCAAGGGCAGAGCGCGCGCCGGCAGAGACCTCAGCCTCTTCACCACAATCCGACCAACTTTCACACGACAGCACACGCCAGGAGCAGTGATGGGGGGCTTGGAGCACATCATATGCCAGCACCTCTGGCGCTTCACTATGCTTGTTCCACAGCCGTTCCCAGATCGCCACCTCCGCATCACCGGCGGTCAGAAAACGGAACTTGGTATGACCAGCCCAGGTTGCATTGACCTCAATGTTCAAGATGACGCTGGACTGATTCTTCGCTCGCAGCAAGACTTCTTCATCGTCATCGCACACCAAACTCGGCGCCAGCAAGTGAGCAGAAAAGTGAGGGCTGTAGGCGCCGTTAATCTTGGTGACAAATTCACCACTGCGGACCAAGATGGCCTCTAGACCTTTGGTTTTCTCGCCTTTGTCTTCACCCATAATCTGGATCCGATCTCCGGTTCCAGCCCATCCGAATTCTTTAAAGCGAGCGACGCGACGACGGGCCTCAGTTGCCCAAGCCTTGGCGTCGTCGCACAACACATGCAACTTAGAAGCCCGGCGAAACACGATAGGCGAGGACCACATTTCTCGAATAATGATCCGCTTCTCCGCAGCCGGCTTATCATCGTCTGGATAGTCTTCCAGCCTCCCCAAGTAGAAATGCTTGCGAAGACCCCGGCAGTGGTCTTCGTCCGGGTGACTCAACAAGAATGCATCCAGGTAAGGGCGCTTGTTTTCGTCCAACTTCAGACGCTGGCGAAGATCCCTGGCAACATCTCGCGAAGTAGAGTCAGAAGGGTCATCCGCAGACAAACGGATATTGCAGTCGATCAGGATGGCACTCCCGTCGACAAGCTGGACCAACGTCATGTCGCCGTTTCCAACAGGGAAGAAGGTGAGCATCGGAGTCATCGGGCAGTCCTAGCGCTATGGCGGACACCGGAGCGGCCCGCGGTGTACAATAAGTACACTCACTAGATGCACTTAGTCAATACGCGGATAGTGAATAAACCCTTTCTCAATGTAGATGAGACAATGAAGTCTGCCGTTCCTCACCGTCGAGGTCGTTGGGGTCAAGACCGACGCCTCGAGTTCATAGACTCCCGACTGCAGTGGAGCGGTCGCTTGAACCGCTCTTCGTTGACCGAATTTTTTGGAATTTCGGTCCCTCAAGCCTCCTTGGACCTGAGTGAGTACCAGGCCCAAGCGCCCGGGAACATGCTCTATGATCGAAGCGATAAGTTGTATCGCGCTGCGCCCGGCTTCCAACCGCTTCTGACAGACGCCACAAGCGACCGATACCTGGCTGAGCTCTACGCGCTGGTCAACGGCATGATTTCTGCGGACGCCAGCTTTTTAGCGGACGTGCCAGAGACCGCGATTGTTCGCCATCCCACCAGGTCTGTCCAAGCCGAGCTGTTGCGAGCAGTGTTGGAGGCGATTCGAACGGGCGGTGCCATCGAGATCAATTATCAATCTATGAGTCGAGCTGAGCCGACGCTCCGCCAGATCAGTCCACGTGGGTTAGCTTACGACGGCGCGCGCTGGCACGTGCGCGCGTTTTGCCATCGACGTGAAGCATTCTGCGACTTTGTGTTCGCTCGTGTGTTGGACTATGTTGCCCCCCTGCCTGCCCAGCACGTTCCTGAAGTGGATGACGAGTGGGAGCGCCTACTAACCATCATGGTAGGCCCTCATCCGGACCTATCCCCAGGGCAGAGAAGGGCTATAGAGCTCGACTACGAGATGGTTGACGGACAATTGGCCATCACAACTCGGCAATGCTTGGCCTACTATCTCTTACGGCGCCTCGGAGTTCATCGTTCCACGGGCGAATTGCCAGGAAACGAGCAACAGATTGTTCTCTTGAATCGCGAAGAGCTCGCTCAACACGTACCAAGCCTTCTCAAGTAACGATGCAAAGGCTGCCTCCGGTCATCTGTCAAGGTGATCGGAATAGTGAAGCCAGGCGAGCATAGAGGAAGAAACGGGATATCTCCTCGATATGTGGCGTGCTTGCTGCACGTCCCCGCCAGATGCGCGGTAAGCACTCCACACCTAAGCGCCGTTTGAGCGATAGCGTTGATCTAGCGCGAAGGCGCTTCTGAAGTCAGATGGTCCTTGATTAGATCTAGCACTGCCTGCTGCCGCTCGGCCGGCAGTCGGGCCACAAGAAGAATGACTTCGGCCAGCACGTCCGAACTGGCATAGAAGTATGCCGGGGGCACGCCCAATGCCTCACTGAGCGCCGACAGGGTCTCATGGTCGGGCTCACGCTCCCCGCGCTCATACCGGGATAGACGGGACGACGCTGCTTTTTCGTTCATACCCAGCAACGCTCCGAGCTCGACCTGCGACAACCCCGCGACGCGCCGGGCCGCTCTTAGGCGACGACCAAAGACGGAGACCGGAGGAAGGGATGCAGGCATGGAGATCTGACTGAAGGCTGACCTCCAAGTCTGCACTGACTAGCATGATAACGCACATATCTGCCATATTGGCAGATACAGCGTTGATGCTGGTTCACGAGAGTCCCTATGAAGTTTTCATCGCATGGATTTGCCGCAACCTTCTCTCTCCTCCTCATCCCCAGCGTTTTGGGCTGGGCGCAGGGCACGTCCTCCAGTGAGCCGGATCCCGTAAAGCCCGGCTTCTTCCGTCAGCTCGGCAAGAGCCTGAAAGACGCCAGCCAGCAAGCACTCGGGGCCAAGCCGGCAACCAACTCCGCGTCGGCCACTGGTTCGCTCTACACCCCGATCAGTGGTGCTGGCCGCATCAACGGGCTCTATAAGAACGAGGACCACCAGGCCGCCCAGCAGGGCCGACTGGACTGGCCGCGGGTCGCGCTAACCTACACGGAATGGGGGGCTTCCCTTCCTTGCTGGACGGTGGAAGCCCGGATCTGGACGAGCGCTACCGCCTCCACCACGGAGATTTTCCGGGCATGCGCCGACGCCCCGCTGACCATCCGGGACGACCTGGGCGAGGAAGCGGAGCTCAACAGCAACGCGCGGGCCAAAGCCACCACGGACCTGATGGTGGGCCTGAAGGTTCGCGCTGGAAAGCCGAACACCGGCGACGACCGAACCACCGGCCCTACCCCACCCAGGGAACCGTTTAACGTGCGCACGACTCGCGAGGGCGTGGCTTGGCAGGCCCGAAAAGTGGCTTTGAGCTCCGCTTGGGTCTCCGGTTTCCTGCGGGCGGACGACCTGTATCCCGGCCCCTCGGGAATGCTCACGCCATTCCGCGACACGCGCATGTGGATCGCCGGCTTCGATCCGGCCGGCAACCGCGACAAGTAAGACCCCACCTCAACCAGGAAGAGATCCTCATGAACACGATCAGGACCATCGCTTTCGGCATGACCACCACTTTGGCTTTGACGGCCTGCGGCAGCAAGCCCTCCGACGAGCAGGCCAAGAAGGCCATCACCGCCGAATTTGAGAGGGTGCTCGGCAGCCAAGTCTGGGTGAAGGAATACCGAGACTTCAGCCTGAGCGGCTGCAAGAAATCGGAAACGACCGAGGGAGTGATTTGCGACGTAGGAGGTTCGGTCGTCCTGGACATCGGCGGCGTCGCCCAAGCACGGCCGTTCGTTCAGCCGGTCCGCTTTTCGAAAGCGTCCGGCGAGTGGACCGCCCACAAGCTTTGAGGCCACCATGACGACGCGTTCTTACGCTCATGTGGGGTGCGCGACGGTCTTGCTGGGAGGCGCCGGCCTGTTGTTCCTGGCTGGCGGCCTTGAGGCCCTGCAGCAGGGAGCCCCGCTGGGCTGGCTCGCCATTGGCGGTGGCTTGGCCACCTGGGCAGTGCTGGGGCTTCTCTACTGGATCAACGCCCGCGCTTACCGGCGTCACGAGGAGGCCCAACGGCACCCGTACGCCCCACCATCGCCCCAGCGCGGCGGGTTCTGGAAAGGGTTCTTCGTGACCTGGGTGATCGTGGTGGTTGCCCACGTGGCCGCTTTCTTGGGCATGGGTTTTGCCGACCTGCTGCCTCATCCGGAGCAAGCCCGGGCGATCTTCAGCTTGCTGGCTTTGGCGCTGGTGCCGGCGCACGTCGTGGCTCCGGTGGTGGGCGGGGTTGTTTTCAGCCTGGTCCGCCCAACGGCGTTGCGGTAAATCTCCTGCGGGCTGTTCCAGCTTCCCATCGGACCTTGCGGATGCGTCGTTGGGCCGTTCTCGGCCTGACGCGCAAACCGGAAGGCGGCTCGGCTCCACCCCTTCGAAGCCCAGGTCAATCAGGCTAGGAATACCGGTTTCGCTTGGAGGCAGCGGTTCCCCATGACCGTGCTCACCCTGCTGGGCGCTGTCGGGGCCCTCCCTGTCCTGAGCGGATTGCTAATATTCCTGTTCGTGATGTATGCACAGCTAACCCAGCAAGCACCAGAGGGCGCAGGATCGACACCAGACAAAAACCGAGCCGGCGACCACAATAGGGCAAGCGGAAAGCTTCCAGACTAGGCGCAAGAGCGCTATACCAGCGATCTCTCAGCGCGAAGGCACTGAGATCAACCGATTTTTTACGCGACAGTCAGCCAACCACACCCCACCTCGCCTAGACACCTAATAAATCCTCAACAGGTGCCAATAAAAAAAAAAGCTCCCTCGCGGGAGCTTTTCTTATTCCATCCCGAGTGGGACATTTGCGTAGATGCGACTTTTCTTGATTTCAGATGGAGTGGTGACCTGCCTAGCTCGTTTTTCGCTGAATACAGGCAGCTTGACCAAAGCCTTCTCCTTGCGCGAAGGCTGATCGAGATTGAAAAGTCGCGCCATGAGACCTCTCTTCTTAGCCATCACTTGCTCCTCCAGCCTTGTAAGAACTTATCTAACGTGGACCTAGACTTAGAACCTTGCGAGAGATCAAAGTTCATGTAAGAACCCTCTCCCGCAAACCTCCAAAAGTCCCTTCCGCCATCCAATGCTATCAGCTCAGAAACCAAACGGCAAGCATCAAGTCCAGCCGGGTAGTAAGGGAAATGCTTGAACAAAGCCCTCGTGGGACTGGGGATGACGCAATCGAAACCGTATTTCGGCCAAGCAACATAGCCACCCCATCTCAACCCTGGTGCCATGTCCTCCCACAAGAGACCGCCAGCGGCCCATAGCTTAAGACGAGATGAACCAGGAACCTTGCCGGCTGCCTCTGCCATTACATGGATCATGTGCCCCGCAATACCTTTAAGGCCCGGGTTATTTTTGAACACTATTAGCTTTAAATAAATGCCAATCCTGTTGACAAGCCCATCCAAAAAAACGACTACCTCTGCGGGCTCATCAAAGTATCGGTCATTTGCTATGACGAAGACGATCCCAGCGGGGACTTCCTCCCCGTCCGGAATCTCCTCATCGGTCCATTGACGTTTCAATCCAACCTTAATATGAGAACCAGTAGGTGCACCGACAAGGGCCACCACCAGCTCATCATCCAGATCACATCCCAGAGCCGCCTTGACCTCAGAAGTTAGCCCCTCGACAACACAGCTGCTTCCATCGAAGTGCTCTTTCTGAAACTCAATAATTAGTTCTTTATTCAACTCTATCGCCCCTTCCGATGGTCAATAAACGCCGCCCCGTCGCTGGCGACACGGGCCTTCAGCAACCCGTGGTCCTTCAGGCTAAGAATAGCGTGATTGCTTGGAGTTACCCATCTGTCCAGTGGGAATGCGGACGAGGGTGATAAGATCGGGGGTCACAACATAGGACACATGTCCGGTTTGCGATCTGCTGCAGGGTCAAGAGGTTAGGTTCGGGTCGATCCGATCCCCCTCTCTCCGCCAAGTTGCGAACTAAGCCCCTGATTTCAGGGGCTTTTTTCTTGGGTTCGTATGTGACCCCATACCCCGACCCATACTTCGTCAATCCGTTGATTCCTGGCCTATCAGCAGCGCGCCCTGCGCGTTGGGACGGCAATCCAGATAGTCAGCAAGAGCGCTGCACTTGGAGAAGCGAGAGTGCACGCAAGCAGTTTCAGATGACCGACCTGCGTGCATCGCGAAGCACGCCGCTCCCTCGCCACCGCCTCTGACAGCCGTAACGAAATGAGGTGCCGCATGCGCAAGGTCCTGAGCGCGCGTAGCAGCATGAGCGCCCAGGCAAGCGACCAACACCAAGAGCTGCTGCGCGCTGCGCGTCAGCGGCCCGTAGAAGCGGTTGAGAGGCAGTTGAGCAGATGGGAGGGCGCAGGCGGTCAAGCGCGGTGCGTACCCCGGCGTGCGCACTCGTCTCCCCGCCACGCCTGCACACTTCATAGGGTGCCTTTCCTGCACCACCTGCACAAAGGCCAGGAGTAGGCCCAGCAAGGCTATGGATGACATTGAGGGGGCATCCAACTACCTGCGAAACCCCGCACCAAAGGGGTATCTGGCAGGGGCATCAGCCACCGACGGGAGCCAAATTCGCAGAACCAGGAAGAAGCGAAAACAAGGCGTCCAACAGTGTCCAAGAAGAAAACTTCTACTACTGACAGTGTTTCAGGAAGGCTATGAATTGAGGGTCTGAAACAGAAAACGTGTGGCGAGCATCGCACTGCCAGATTTGCCAACAGCTTCCTTGAAATGCCTTGTGCCACAGTGCCTTCCAGCCATCTCTGTCGTCAGACTGACACCCGCATTCCAGTAACAGTTTCCGACATTGATGTTTTTCGGTGTTACAAGTGTGGCCGGTGTTACACCAGTCTAATATAAAATTTAAATCAAACAGTTACGCCACCCTCGCCGATCCCGACCACGGTGTAACACAGGTGTTATCGGTGTTACAGCAAGCTCAAAGCCCCTCCCCATGGCGGCGGCGCAATGCCCCCGACCGAGCACCCGGTGCCGCGAGCCCCGCAACCGCAGTTGGCCGGCATTCTGACCAAATAGTGGCGGGCACTGATCTTTCGCTAGCCTGTTCGCCTGCCCACCTTCCTGCCAGCAGCGGGTGCTGACCACGCCTCGCGCAACCGCTGCTCATGCCGGACCACCCACGGCTTGGCGCTGACACAGCCCAGCTCGTCGCTGCCGCAGTGGCGATATGCTCCAGCGACCATCTCCACACGTAGGAACGACGCCGAATCAGCGGTACGGCACGACCGGATCGAGCCCGGTCAACCTACGTGACCCGCTTCACGGCAGCAGTTGATCACTGTTGCCTATACTCGGCCCTCAATCGAGTAGTCTCTTGCACTGAACGGAAGCCCCCTCCCCACGAAGGACCTGCCATGCGACACGCTTCTCCGCCTCCCGTACCGCAAAAACTTCGGGACATGCTCAAAGACTATCCGGAGCATATCGAGACGCTGCAAGCTGACTTGAATCGCGTCGTCCAAAATCCGTTCAAGGGCACGCCCATGTCTGAACAGGCTATTTGGGCATTAGAGGCTGCGCTCGATGCGTTCATCGACGAAGCCCGTAAAGAACTGCAGGCGGCCGAAGCCAGTGGCGATCCGGCGGCAATTGAACAGGCGAAGGCAAAAGAACTTCTTATGTTCCGAGCCCGCTCTGGCAATGGAGGAATGCGGCTCGGATTGATGAATGATCTTTGGGGCTACTTCGAATCGAACAAGGGCGTTTAAATGAACGCGCCAGCTGGTAGTCTTGACGCAGCAACACATTCCCATGTGTTCGAAGAGAAAGTCGTTCCTGGCAGCGGATTCGCTCAAGCTTCTTCACAATCCAAGCCCAAGGCAATCATCCTCGCGGGACAACCCGGAGCAGGTAAAGGTAGTTTGGCGGGAAGGGCCGAGACTGAGCTTCAGTACGATGTCATCAAGATCGACCCTGATGAACTGCGCGGATACCATCCCGATATTGAGAAATTCCGGGAAAACCATCCCTACACGTGGTCCTCGTACACCCACTCTGATGCCAGCGCATGGGCTGACAAGCTGTTGGATGCCACCGTTGCGGGCAAGAAGAACCTGATCTTCGACACCACGTTGAGCAACGGCGAGTGGTCGTCTGAACTGATCAAGGACCTGCAATCGAAGGGCTACGCGGTGGAGGTGCGCGCCGTTGCTTCTGCGAAGCTTGAGAGCGAGCTCGGGGTTGAGCAGCGCTTTGCAGGCGGTCTAGACGGCAATGGCTACGGCCGCTACGTTCCCGTCGGTGCTCGCGATGCGATCTACGAGAAGTTGCCCAATAGCCTGGACCTGGTGCACGAACGCACCGATGTGCAAATTCGCATCTTCAATCGTGAAGGCAAGGAGTTGTACGACAGCCACACCAGCCCGAAGTTGCCTGGGGCTGCGTTGCAAGAGGCGCGCGAAGCCCGACTGAAAGATCCCGCCCTGACGCGCCAGCTGCGCGATGGCTGGCAGGAGCAACAGGCCTGGCACCGTGATTTGCCACAGACACTGCCCCACAACGACAAAGTTTCTCCTCCCACACGAGAGAACCTGCTAACAGAGCGAAGCGAAGCCCAAGTGGTCGAGGGGCTTGACCGGCAGGCGCGGGAAATGGTCGATATCGATCACACGGTTCGCGTTCGCCCCACCCGTATACGCGCAGGCAGCGCGCTGGGCATCGCAGCTCTAGCATTGGATGCCTATGACGCCGGTGAGGCTTTGCGCAACAGTAGCCGTCTGCGCGGTGAACGCAATGACACTGCCGCAGAATCCGGGCTCATCCACTTCGGTGCACGTAGCGTTGGTGGCTTTGCCGGTGCTGGCCTGGGCATGACGGTCGGAGCGGTCGCTGGCGTCGAGTCAGGCCCGGGTTTGCTGGTCACAGGGGCCGTCGGTGGCATAGCGGGCGCGTTCGCGGGCGACAAGATCGCCGAGTGGACGGACAACCGCCGAATCTACAACCAGGCCGACAGCCTGGGGAACACTTGGACCTACAATCCTGACCATCCCGATCAGGGCTGGCAGCGATCCGCGCCTGTGGATAGCACCAACGACGGCGTAAACAACCCAGCCAGTGGCGTGCTGCGCGCGCCACCGGCCCTTGCCAACCAGCTGAACTACCAGGCAACCAGCGAGTCAGTGAAATTGGTATTGGGCAGCCCGCCCAGTCAGCGCGACCCGTTCACACAGCCCGCCAATATCAGTGACCCACAAAGCTGGTATCCGGCACAGTGGACACGGACAGCCGATGGTCTGCAGTGGCAGCGCGAGGTGACCACTGCCGTGTATGAACTTGGCCAGCGTGAGACCCGAATTGACGTGGCCAGTCCAGAACGAGCGGCCGAGCTCGATCAGGCCGCCGCCCAGGTCGTGCTGCACAATGCTGCCAACAGCCGACCGGCAATTGCGGCGCGCTACGAAGCAGCGTATGCCCAGAATGGCTGGGCATCCTATGGCTCGATACCCGAAGCTGTGCAGCAGGCGCGCACCGATCTGGATGCGGTGACCGCCTCCGACGATAACCGCTATCAGCGTCAGGCGGACGGCCGTTGGGTCAGCGAAGGAGTGATCTACGATTCCACTGCCACCGGCAATCTGCGCGCCGAATTGGATGCCACCCGCGACGTAGTGGCCGCCACGCTACCTCCACCTCAAGCGACACAGAGCCCGTCGCCGATGACGGCCGATGAGCGCATGCGCGACACGCTGCAGGGCGCCTACGCTAACGCCGGGGTTGCCCTGGGTTCAGAACAACTGGCAGCGAGCGCGGCAGCAGTCCAGGCCACACAGGCCGCTCAAGGTCTGGACCCCGACACCACTGCCCTGCAGGTGCAGCGAAACGCCGATGGCGGTTACAACATGGCCAGCCCTATTGCCAATCTGCGTCTGGCGTCCGATGGCAAGACCTACACCATTGCGGCCGTGACCACGACTGAGGACATCCGCCGAGCCCAGGAACGGGACTCTCCTATCAGCAACGATAGCCCGCAACAGACCGTGCGGTCCTCGCTCGACCAACCAGTAGGCCCGCCCGATGCAGAGAGTGCGACGCCTTCCCTACAGTCGGCAATGCCATCAACTGCAATGGCTGCAATGCAGGCCGACCCACTGTATCGGCAGATCCGCGACGGCGTTGCAGAGTTGGACACACAGCATGGACGTGAATTCGATGCGACCAGCGAGCGCATGACGGCAAGCCTGCTCGTATTGGCAAAGAACAGTGGACTGACACGAGTGGATCATGTGGTGTTGAGCAATGCCACCTCAGTACATCCGGCCGCGCACAACGTGTTCGTGGTCCAGGGAAAGCTGGACGATCCTGCCCATCTGCGTGCGGTCATGCCCACCGAGCAGGCAGTGAAAGCCCCGATTGAGGAATCGATGCAGAAATACGAAGTGGCTAGCCGCCAGGTGGAACAGCAATCGCAGGTCACTCAACTGCAGGAACAGCATCAGCAGGATACTCAGGCCAGAGCCGCCAGCATGGGGCGATAGTCGTGGCTGATTGGCATCGAGGAATATGAGGGGGCAGTGCATTGTTCCAAACTGCATCCTGTATAGCCCGCAGGCATTTCCCCATATAACATCCTCGCCGGAATGGACACCGCCGCCAATCAATCACGTCAGCGGCGGTTGGCCATCCCTCTTTCAATGCCAAGGGGGTTCGTTATGCCCCTGTCGCCCCGTCAACTGTATTGCTTGCAGAAGGTTGCGGCCCCCACTGCCACCTTTGAGCGATTTGCAGTGCATGCAAACGAGAGAGCATGTCAGCGAAGAATACGCTCAGGCTGATTGAAGCGTAGGGATCCATTACGCCGTGTGCTCTGCATTGAGCGCTACCCGCCGCCTGATACGTGCGGCAACACTGCCCGCCAGCTGCATATCTACCTCACTCATATCCATCGGCGGCAATGCCAAGCGCTCCGCAACCTGCTCGGTCACTGTGGCATCGTCCATGCGCGAGCGCACCGCATTGCCGAGGCGGACAAAGAACCGGCTGGCCAATTCTTCGGCACTCGCCGACTGCCGATTGTCCACGCCCGCATTCTCCGCCAGAGAGAACAAGGCAAAGGCTACTGCCAGGCTATCAACCACTTGCTCCAGCAACTGCCCATAGGCCTGGCCGGCAGCTTCACTGCAATGGCGTTCTTCGCACTCAGGCAGTCTTTCGCAACCTCGGCCAGTTCCAGCTCCAGGCGAGGCAGTTCAGCCGCAATCTCACCCTCCATTGCCTCATATTCCTCAGCCAGCGAGAGCGCCGACCGCTCGTTGGCGCGCAGCTTCTGAATGTCGCGGGTCAGCGTGCCATCGCTATCTTGATTGGATCGAAAAATTGGCCCCTCTCTCCGCCAGATAAATGAAGAAGCCGCCCAGTGGGCGGCTTTTTTGTTTGGCTGGCGGGAATCGTCGCAGGTACTACCGGACTGAACAGGGCCTGCCGTCGTGGCCGGTCCAACGGCCCGCCCGCCGACGGCGCGCGATCCGCCGCAGGTCATCTGCGCCGGAGCAGTCCCCGCACGCAGGCGCCGACGAACGCCAGCCCCAGCAGCACCCACACGACCGTCATTCCCCACAGCGCACCGAACGTGTCCAGGACCGGATCCAGCCGCGGTTGCGCCGGGTCGTACAGCACGCGTACCGGCTGCCCAGGCTCATAGCCGAAGATCATGCCGCCCTGCGGATACGAGACGCGTTGGCCGGTCGCGGTGGTGAACGCGACCTGCGGATGCGATCCGCCGGCGTTCAGGCGCTCGACCTGGCCATCAACGGCCTGCGCGACCTCCAGGAACTCAAGACGATGTGTCACCTCGAAGGTGGCCACAGCAAGGATCAACAGACCCACCACGCCAAACAGCAGACCGCGCATGAGCTGGGCAGTCCGGAAAAAAGAAGGGTCGGGCATCGCTGGGCAGCTCCGTTGCAGGCGGGAAGACGAATGGGGCCGGCGGATCCTGCCGCGCGGTCAGTCCCACGTGTGGAAAGCATAGCCCAGAAGCCACTGCGCCCCACTGCACGCCATCGCCACCGGATGCGCCTCGCCATTGCCCGCCACCGACGCACCCGCCTGGTTCAGGCGCCTGCATTCCGCACGATCATTCGAGTGGGGACACGTTACCTGTAAAGGGATTGGCATCGCTCCATGTACCCTTGAACTTTCGCCCCCTCCCAACGTCTGGACGGTTGAAATGCAGCCGGGCAACTCCACGCATTTCCCATGAATCTCCGCCTCTACCGCCCCGCCGATGCCAGCGCCTGCCTGTCGATTTTCGACAGCAACGTACCCACCTACTTCGCGCCCGAAGAGCGCAGCGACTTTGAATGCTTCCTGCGCGAACAGGCCACGGACTGTGCATTCCAGGTGATCGAGCGCGATGGAAACGTCGTCGCCTGTGGTGGCCTCTCGCGCCGTAGCGACGGCAGCGCCGGCTTCTGCTGGGGCATGGTGCAGCGCGCGCTGCACCGCCAGGGACTGGGCCGCGAACTGGCACTCGCGCGCCTGCACCAGGCTGAAAGCGATCCGTCGATCGACCGCATCGCGCTAAGCACCAGCCAGCACACCCAGGGCTTCTATGCCGGCCTGGGTTTCCAGGTGACGCGCATCGTGCCCGATGGGCATGGCGCCGGGATCGACGCCGTTGAAATGGAGCGGGAGCTCTAGCGCTCCCGCCCCGGTGCCATCCACGAAGGGCGTGGATCTACCGCAGGCATCCCCTGCTCAGAACCCGACGCGCAGGTTGATCTGCCCACCCACATCGCGGCGGCCATCGCCATGCTGGCCCTGTACGAACATCGACAGCTGGCTGTTGCGGCCGAGGCCGACCGCCACGCCCACCTGGCTGACCAGGGCATTGCGTGCCATCACCGCGCTGTAGACATCGAAGGCATCGCCACCGACCGCAAAGCGGTTGCGGCTGGCCACATCGGTATCCCCCGACGCATGCTGCCAACCCAGGCCGACCGTCAGCTGCGCCGGGAAGCGCTCGCCGCTGCCCACGTCCCAGCGCCCACGCACGCCCACGGTGCTGACATTGAGCGTGTCCTTGCCGCCTTCCAGCACCAGTGCCGCGCTGCCGCCCTGCTCCACCGCACGATCGCTGTCGACCCAGTGCTTGGTGAACTGCACATAGGGCTGCAGCTGGGTCCTGCCGTGGGTCCATGTCCAGCTGCCTTCCACCTGGGCGATGGTCACATCGGAATCCTGGCGGCTGTACAGGGTCTGGCCCAACAACGGCACTTCACGCGTGGCGCGCGTGCGGTAGTCACCGCGCGACACGCTGCCACCCACCGCAAAGCCGTTGTTCCACTGCCCCTGTGCATACAGGCCGAACGTGTTGCCACGCAGGCGGGCACGCGAGCTGCGATCATACAGCCGCGTATCCAGCCGTTCGTTGCCGGCCGCTGCACCCAGCACCACATGTTCGCCCAGCTGCCAGTCGACACCGGCCATCAGCGCATTGCGATTGGCGCGGATCTCATCGCCATTGCCGTCGCCATCCTGCCTGAACACCTTGCCACTGCCGGCCAGCCAGGCCGAAGCGCGCTCGCCACGCACGGTCGGCAACTCGCTGCCGAGTCGCTGGCGGATGCCTTCTTCCAGGTAGTTGTCGTACAGCAGCACCGCGCGGCTGGCCGCGTGCACTTCACCGGAGAGCTGTTCAAATGCGCTGCGCGCAGTGCCGGCGTCATACATCAGCACCGTGTTGTACAGGCCCAGGGCCGCGCCACTCTGCGGCAGGCTGTCCAGCGCCGCGGCGGTGTTGTACTGGTTGCGCGTGTTGGCCACGGTGGTGAACGCTGCGGTCTGTGCCACGTCGATCTGCAGGTTGGCCGTGTTGGCGGTGTAGACCGGGGTGATGGTCAGGAAGGCCGACGGCGAGGTTGCCGAGGCGAACTGCCCACTCACGCCACCGCCCGCATTGACCACCGTGTACTGCTGGCCCTGCTGGTAGCTGGTGCTCGGCGAAATGGTATTCACCCGCACGGTGCTGCCGCCCACATTCGCGCTGCCGCCCACCTGCACCGTGTCGCTGCCGGTGGCGCCCAGGTCGATGCCCAGCGTGCTGCCCGGTGACAGGTTCAGATTGCCGCCCACCGTGATCGTGCCGGTGCCATTGCCTGCACCACTGCCATTGCCCGCGCCATTGCCCGGCGACAGCACGCCGCCGCTGGACACCGTCACGCCACCACCGGTACCCCCGATGGTGCCGGTGCCGGACAGGGTCGTACCACTGCCGATGGTCCACTGGCCGCCGATCGTGCCGGTGACATTCAAACCGCCGCCGGTGACCTGGCCGGTGCCGCTGAAGCCACCACTGTTGCCGCCCAGATTCAGCGTGCCCGGGCCGGCCTGCACGATGCTGCCACCGCCGGTGATGCTGCCGCCAAGCGTGGTGGTGCCACCGGTGTTGATGACCAGGCCGCCGTTGTTGGTGATGTTGCCGGTGATCGAGCCACTGGCCCCACCATTGCCGACCTGCACGGTGCCGCCGGCATTGATGGTGGTGCCGCCGGTATAGGTGTTGTTGCCGGTCAGGGTCACGGTGCCGGCACCGGCCTGGGTCAGGCCGCCACTGCCGCTGATGGTACCGCCCACCGTGGTGTTGCCGCCGACGTTGAACACCAGGCTGCCGTTGTTGCTGACATTACCGGTGATCGCACCGCTGGCGCCGCCATTGCCGACCTGCAGTGTGCCGCCGGTGTTGATGGTGGTGCCGCCGGTATAGGTGTTGTTGCCGGCAAGGATCACGGTACCGGTGCCCGCCTGGGTCAGACCACCGCTACCACTGATGGCACCGCCGACGGTGGTGGTGCCGCCTACGTTGAACACCAGGCTGCCGTTGTTGGTGACGCTGCCGCCGATGGCACCGGTCGCACCGCCATTGCCTACCTGCAGCGTGCCACCCGCGTTGATCGTGGTCGGGCCGGTATAGGTGTTGTTGCCGGTCAAGGTCAGCGTACCGCTGCCGGCCTGGGTGAGGCCGCCACTGCCGCTGATGGTGCCGCCCAGCGTGGTATTGCCCGCCACGCTGGACACCAGCGTGCCGTTGTTGGTGACATCACCGACGATTGAGCCCGTTGCCCCGCCATTGCCCAGCTGCAGCGTACTGCCGGCGTTGATGGTCGTGCCGCCGGTATAGGTGTTGGTCCCGGTCAGCAGCAGCGTACCGCTGCCGGCCTGGATCAGGCCGCCGCTGCCACTGAGGGTGCCGCCCAGCGCGGTGTTGCCGGCCACGTTGGAAATCAACGCGCCATTGTTGGTGATGTCGCCGGCGATGGCGCCGGTCGCGCCGCCGTTGCCCACCTGCAGCGTGCCGCCGGTATTGATGGTGGTCCCGCCGGTGTAGGTGTTGTTGCCCACCAGGGTCAGCACACCACTGCCCGCCTGGGTCAGGCCACCACTGCCGCTGATCGCACCGCCGACCGTGGTGTTGCCCGCAACGTCGAACACCAGGCTGCCGTTGTTGGCAACGTTGCCGGTGATCGCGCCGGTCGCACCGCCATTGCCCACCTGCAGCGTGCCACCGGCATTGATGGTGGTGCCGCCGGTATAGGTGTTGTTGCCGGTCAGGGTCACGGTGCCGGCACCGGCCTGGGTCAGGCCGCCACTGCCGCTGATGGTGCCACCGAGCGTGGTGTTGCCGGCCACGTTGGATACCAGCGCACCGTTGTTGGTGATGTCGCCGACGATCGCGCCGGTCGCACCGCCGTTGCCGATCTGCAATGTGCCACCGGCATTGATCGTGGTTCCACCGGTGTAGCTGTTGTTGCCGGTCAGCACCAGCGTGCCACTGCCGGCCTGGGTCAAGCCGCCGCTGCCGCTGACCACCGCGCCGACGGTGGCCATCGTACCCAGGTTGTAGACCAGGCTGCCGTTGTTGGTGATGTCGCCCAGCACCGAACCGGTGCTGCCGCCGCTGCCGATCTGCAGCGTACTGCCACCGTTGATGGTGGTGCCTCCGGTATAGGTGTTGTCGCCACTCAGGGTCAGCGTGCCGGTACCGCTCTGCACCAGGCCGCCGGTACCACTGAGCACGCCGGCGAAGGTCGTGCTGCCGTTGTTGCCGCCGGTGGTCAGGGTTGCACCGCCCAGCACCACGCTGGAACCGGTCACGCCAGCGAGGCCTCCGATGCTCTGGCTGCCACCGGCGCTGATATCCAGCGTACCGGCACCGGCCAGGTTGACCGTGCTGGCACCGGACAGGCTGCCACCGGCCGCCACCGCCAGCGTGCCACTGTTGATGGTGGTGGCACCGGTATAGGTACTCGCACCGCCGAGGGTGACCGTCGCCGCGCCATCCTTCAGCAGGCCGCCAGCGCCGCTGATCGGGCCGTTCAAGGTCAGTGCGTTGCTGCCGCCCAGAGTCAGCGTGCCGCTGGCCAGCTGCACGGTGTTGGCCAGCGTCAGCACGCTGGTGCCATCCAGGCTGGCGTTGCCGCCTACGGTCAGCGCACCGGTTCCCAGCGAACCGTCGTTGCCCAGTAGCAGGCCACCGGCATTGAGGGTCACACCGCCCGTGAAGACGTTGACGCCAGTCAAGCCCTGGATGCCTGCGCCGTTCTTTACCAGCCCCCCCGCCCCTCCGATGGTGCCGGCGAACGTGGTGTTGCCCACGCCATTGAGGGTCAGCGTGCTGCCACCCAACGCCACTGAAGAGCCTGCCACGCCTGCCAGCGAACCGATCGCCTGCGCGCCCCCCGCACTGATGTCGAAGGTGGTACCGGCGTTGGCCAGGTTCACCGCACCCGTCGCAGCGAGGCTGCCACCGGCGCCGATCGCCAGCGTGCCGGCATTGATGGTGGTGCCACCGGTGAAGGTGTTGGTGCCGGTCAACGTCTGGGTACCGGAGCCTTCCTTGATCAGCCCACCGGAGCCGGCCACCGAGCCACTGAACGTGCCATTGGTGGCGTCTCCGATCGTCAGCGTGTTGGCGCCCAGATTCACCGTGCCGTTGCCGATCAGGGTACCGAACTGCTGCGTGCCGCTTCCTGCCGACAGATCGAAGGTCGCCCCCGAGGCCAGGTTGACGATGCCACTGGCGTGCAGGCTCGCGCCCGCACCCAGTGCCAGCGTACCAGCGTTGATGTTGGTGCCGCCGGTGTAGGTGTTGGTGCCGTTCAAGGTCAGCGTCGCGGCACCCTCCTTGGTCAGGCTGCCGGTACCACTCAGGTTGCCGTTGAGGGTGAGGTTGTTGCTGCTCAGGACGGTCAACGCGTTGTTGAGGATGAAGTTGTTGCCGAGGATGACCGCAGTGTTCGAATCGAGCGTAGCAGCGCCTCCGACCGTCACCGTACCGGTGCCCAGCGCAGCATTGTTGCCGACCACCAGGCCACCGGCGTTGAGCGCCACGCCACCGCTGAAGGTGTTGGCGCCATTGAGCGTCTGCACGCCCCCACCGTTCTTGATCAGGCCGCCACTGCCGCCGATCACACCGCTGAAGGTGCTGTCCACGGTGCCGCCCAGAGTCAGCGTGCTGCCACCCAGCGCCACCGTGCTGCCCGCCACGCCGGCCAGCGAACCGATGGCCTGGTTACCCGCGGAGATGTCGAGCGTGCCCGCACCGGCCAGGTTCACCGCGCCGGTTGCGGCGAGGCTGCCACCGGCACCGATTGCCAGTGTGCCGCTGTTGATGGTGGTCCCCCCGGTGTAGGTGTTGGCACCGCTCAGGGTTACGGTGGCCGCACCGTCCTTGATCAGCCCGCCCGTGCCGGAAATCACGCCCCCCAGTGTCAGCGCCTGGCTGCCGAGCAGATCGAGGCTGGCACCCGCTGCCAGCCCGATGTTGTTGGCAAGGCTGACGCCGGTCGTTGCATCCAGCGTCGCGTTGCTTCCGACCGTCAACGCACCGCTGCCGAGCGCAGCGTTGTTGCCGACCACCAGGCCACCGCCGTTCAGTGCAACGCCACCACTGAACAGGTTGGCGCCGCCCAGCGTGAGGATGCCGGCGCCATTCTTGACCAGGCCACCGGTGCCGGAAATCGCGCCATCGAAGAGGCTGTTGCCGACACCACCAAGTGTCAGCGTCTGTGCGCCCAGGCTCACCGTCGAGCCGGCCACGCCGTTCAACGATCCGATGGTCTGGTTGGCACCTGCGGTGGAGATGTCGAAGCCGGTGCCCGCAGCGCTCAGCGTCACCGCGCCGGTCGCGGCCAGGCTGCCGCCCGGACCAATCGCCAGCGTGCCGGCATTGATGAAGGTGCCGCCGGTGTAGGTGTTGGCCCCGGTCAGCGTTTCGATGCCCGCGCCCACCTTGGTCAGGCCACCGGTGCCTGCGATCGAGCCACTGAAGGTGCCATCGGTGACGCCGCCCACTTCGATCGAGTTGGCGCCGAGGTTCACCGTACCATTGCCGACCAGGGTGCCGAACTGCTGCGTGCCGCTGCCGGCAGACAGGTCCAGCGTGGCACCGGTGGCGAGGTTCACGGTACCGCTCGCCGCCAGGCTGGCACCGGCGCCCAGCGCCAGCGTGCCGGCGTTGATGTTGGTGCCACCGGTATAGGTGTTGGCGCCGTTCAAGGTCAGCGTCGCGCTGCCATTCTTGGTGAGGCTGCCGGCCCCGGACAGGACGCCGTTGAGCGTCAGTGCATTGGTCCCGAGCACGGTCAGCCCGGCGTTGAGCGCGATGTTGTTGACCAACGTTGCCAGGCCGGTGGTATCCAGCGTGGCGGCACCACCTACAGTCAATGCGCCGGTGCCCAACGCCGCATCATTGCCAAGCACCAGTCCGCCCGCGTTGAGCGTTACGCCGCCGCCAAACGTGTTGGCTCCGGACAGCATCTGTACGCCCGCGCCTGCCTTGATCAGACCGCCGCCGCCACTGATCACGCCATCGAACGCGGCGTTGCCGGCCGTACCGAAGGTGAGCGAATTGCCGCCCAGCGCCAAGGTGCTGCCACCCGCACCGTTGAGCGCGCCGATGGTCTGGCTGCTGCCGGCACCGGAAATATCAAAGCCAGCGCCTGCACCCAACGTGACATCACCCACTGCAGCAAGGCTGCCGCCCGTGCCCAGCGCCAGCGTGCCGGCATTGATGGTGGTGC
>NZ_KV791356.1:0-9177 GCF_001807895.1 Stenotrophomonas sp. HMSC10F07 | reverse complement strand
CCAGCGCCAGCGTGCCGGCATTGATGGTGGTGCCGCCGGTGTAGGTGTTGGCACCGGACAGCGTCAGCGTGGTGGCACCATTCTTGACCAGGCTGCCATTGCCGCCGACCACGCCCGACAGCGTCAGCGCATTGCTGCCCGGCAACGTCAGTACGACGCCCGAGCCCAGCGTGACCGCATTGCCGAGTGTCACTGCCGCGCCCGCGTCCAGCGTGGTACTGGCATTCACCGCCAGCGCGCCGGTACCGAGCGCACCATTCGCACCGACCACCAGGCCACCGCCGTTCAAGGTCAGGCCGCCACCGAAGGTATTGGTGTTGTTGAGGGTCAGCAGGCCCGCACCGTTCTTGATCAGGCTGCCATTGCCGGCCACCACGCCACCGAGGGTGAGATCGTTGCTGCCACCCAGGGTCAGCTGCGTACCGGCACCGAAGTTCACTGCGTTGGCCAGGTTCAGCGCCACGGTGCTGTCCAGCGTGGTCGTGCCACCAATGCCCAGTGCACCGGTACCGAGTGCGCTGGCGTTGCCGAGAACCAGGCCACCGTCGTTGAGTGCAAGGCCACCACTGAAAGTATTGGGACCGGACAGCGTCTGCACGCCGGCACCGGTCTTGATCAGGCCGCCGGCACCATCGATCACGCCGGCAAAGCTGCCATTGCTGGCGCCGCCAAAGGTCAGCGACTGCGCGCCCAGCACCATGTGGCTGCCTGCCACGCCATTCAGCGCGCCGATGGTCTGCGCCGCACCGGCTGCGGAGATGTCCAGCGTTGCACCGGCACCGGCAAGATCCACCGCTCCGGCCGCGGCAAGACTGCCGCCCGCCCCCAGCGCCAGCGTGCCGGCATTGATGGTGGTGCCACCGGTATAGACGTTGGCGCCGGACAGGGTGAGGCGGGCCGTGCCGTCCTTGATCAGCCCACCGGCCCCGAATACCGGACCGGAGAGCGTCAGGTCATTGCCGCCCAGCACGGAGAGATTCGCACCGGCGGCCAGGCCGATGAGGTTGCCTACGGTGAGTGCAGACGTTGCATCCAGCGAAGCGTTGCCGCCCACGTCCAGCTGGCCGGTACCCAGTGCCTGCGCATTGCCCAGCTGCAGCAGGCCCGCGTTGAGGCCGACACCGCCGCTGAAGGTGTTGGGTCCATTCAACGCCAGCGTCGCCGTACCATTCTTGACCAGGCTGCCAGTGCCACTGATGAGACCGCCCAGTGACACGTCCTGGCTGCCCAGCAGATCCAGCGCCGCGCCTGCCCCGAGGTTGACGTTGTTGGCGAGGTTCAGCGCTGCCGAACTGTCCAGCGTGGCAGTGGCGCCCACCGACAGTGCACCGGTGCCCAGTGCGCCGGCGTTCCCCAGGAACACGCTGCCGCCGTTGACGGTGAGCCCACCACCGAAGCTGTTGGCGCCGTTGAGGGTCAACGTGCTGGCACCGTTCTTCACCAGCCTGCCGGTACCGGACACCACGCCACCCAGCGTGATCGCCTGCGAGCCCGGCAACGACAGTGCCGCACCGGCGCCCAGATCAACGTTGTTGGTCAGGCTCAACGGGGCGCTGCCATCGAGCGTGACGTTGCCGCCGATGCCCAGTACTCCGGTACCAAGCGCGCCGCTGTTACCCAGCAGCAGGCTGCCGGCGTTTGCATTCAGTCCACCGCTGAAGGTGTTGGTGCCGTTCAAGGTCAGTGTCGACGCGCCATTCTTGACCAGGCTGCCGGTGCCAGTGATGTTGCCGCCCAGGGTCAGGTTCTGGCTGCCCGGCAGGGTCAGGGCCGCGCCGAGGTTGATCGCATTGCCCAGGGTGAGCGCTGCAGTGGTGTCCAGCGAACCGTTGCCACTGACGGTCATGGCACCGCTTCCCAGCGCACCGGCATTGCCCAGCACCAGGCCACCGGCCGCAAGATTCACCCCACCGCTGAAGGTATTGGCGCCGGTCAGCATCTGCACGCCACTGCCCTGCTTGACCAGGCCACCGGTGCCGCCGATCACGCCAGCGAAGGTCTGGTTGGTGGCATCACCGAAGGTGAGCGTACTGCTGCCCAGTGCCAGGGTGCTGCCCGCCACACCGGACAATGCACCGATGGTCTGGTTGCCACCCAGCGCGATATCCAGTGCGCTGCCAGCGCCGGCCAGGCTGACCGCGCCGGTCGCCGCCAGGCGCCCACCACTGCCCAATGCCACCGTTCCGGCATTCACCGCCAGCCCACCGGTGAACGTGTTCGCGCCGCCCAACGTCAGCGTGGCAGCGCCGTTCTTGACCAGGCTGCCGCTGCCGCCAATGACACCCCCCAGCGTCAACGCGTTCGAGCCCAGCACATTGAGCGAACCACCGGCGCCCAGTGTGATGCCATTGCCCACGGTGAGCCCGGTGCTGGCGTCGAGCGATACCGCGCCGCCGACGTTCAGTGCGCCGGTTCCCAGTGCACCGCCGTTGCCCAGCACCAGGCTGCCGGCGTTGAGCGCCAGACCGCCGCCGAATGTATTGGCGCCGTTGAGGGTCAGTGACGATGCACCATCCTTGATCAGGCCACCCGCGCCGCTGATCACCCCGTTGAACGTCAGCGCCTGCCCGCCAAGCAGATTCAGGCTGGCACCCGATGCGAGGCTGACAGCATTGGTCAGCGCCAGCGCCGTGGTGCCGTCGAAGGTGGTGTTGCCGCCGACAGAGAGTGTACCGCTGCCCAGCGCGGCGGCATTGCCCAGCAACAAGCCACCGGCGTTGAGCGCAACACCGCCCGTGAGGCTGTTGACGCCCGACAGGGTCTGCACACCGGTGCCGACCTTGATCAGGCCGCCGGTGCCTGCGGCGAACGTGCCGCTGTAGCTGGTATTGCCCAGCCCGCCCAGGGTCAGGGTGTGGCTGCCGAGGTTGACCGAACCGCCGAGGCCGGCCAGCGAGCCGATGGTCTGGTTGGCCGCCGCCGAAAGATCCAGGCTGGTACCAATGTCCAGCGAGATCGCACCGGTGGGCGACAGGCTGCCGCCCGCGCCCAGCGCCAACGCGCCCCCGGCCAGGTTGAAGCTGCCGCTCAGCGAATTGGCACCGTTCAAGGTCAGCGTGCCGGCACCGTTCTTGGTCACGTTGCCGGCACCGGATATCGAGCCACTCAATGTCAGCGCATTGCTGCCCAGCAGGTTCAGCGAGCCCCCGCCATTGATCACCAGGTTGTTGCCCAGGTTGAAGCCCGCCGTCGTATCCAGCGAGGCGCTGCCACCGACGGTCAGGTTGCCGCTGCCGAGTGCACCGGCATTGCCCAGCAGCAGGCCGCCGGCATCGAGGTTGACGCCACCGGAGAACAGGTTTGCGCCGCCGAGAGTAACAATGCCGGTGTTGTTGACCGTCAGCCCACCAGCGCCAGAAAGCACGCCATTCAAGCCGAACGCATTGGTCCCGGCCAGGGATAGATTGCCGCCGAGGCTGAACGCATTGGCCAGGTTCAGACCGGCCGTGGAGGATGCGATGGCACCGCCGTTGACCGTGAACTGCCCTGTGCCGAATGAATCGGCATTGTTGAAATTGACCAGGCCATCATTGAGCGTCGTCAGGCCGGATCCGCCCCATGCGCCCTGCAGGTTCCAGGTACCGCTGTTGACGGTGAGCTTCTGGAAGTTGAGGTACTGGTTCCAGCCCAGTGTGGTCACCGCTCCGCCGGTGCCGGACCCCGGACCGCTGACGACGTTCTGCAACACCAGCGTGTTGTTGGCCGCACCACTGCCGGTACCGGCGTCGACCGATCCCGCAGCCGCAACCCTCACCCCGGTAACACCGGTAATCACGCCGGCAACAGCGCTGCCGCCACCGGTCACAACGCTGGAACCCGACACTGCGGTGAAGGTATTGCCGCCGGTCGAATCACCCAGGTGAACGCTGCCACTGACCGCCCCCGCATTGAGGAACGTATTACCGCCAGAAGCGCCCAGGCCGACACGCCCTTCGATGGTGCCGGTGTTGGTCACATTGGCTGCCGCACCACCGTAGGCCACCACCGTGGTCGCGTCGGAAACGCTGCCTGTGCCGATCAACGACGTGCTGATCAGGCCGGCGTTGTTGATGGTGGTGGTGCCGTTGACATTCTGCGCCACCAGCGCCTGCCCACCGAAGCCCAGCAGCGTTGCGATGTTGACGACACCCTTGATCTGTCCGCTGGCGTTGTTGTTGACGACGATCGCGCTGTTGTTGGCAGAACCATTGCCGATGACCAGGCCGGGCGAGGCAAGGACGATCGAGCTCGGATCGATCGTGCCATCGTTGTTGACCGTCACGTTGTCGCCGGTCAGCGTTGCTGCGTTGCCTCCACCTACGAACGGCGGCGTACGCAGCAACGCACCTGCGGCAATGTTCAGCGTGAGGCCGCTGGTCGCGTTGGAGTAGTTGTTGATGTTGGTGGTGCTGTCGCAGTTTACGGTCGTGGTGCCCGTACACGCCGCGAATGCCGATCCGCTGGCCAGTGTGGCGGCCAGTGCCGCCGCCAGCTGGTGCGCCCGCAATCGCAGCACCCGCCCTGCGCCGACCGCGCTTCCGCCGGGATTCCGGGTGACCTCCGAAGCAACCTGCATTACCCCAAGGGCGCGATTGAAAACCAGACGGTAAATGCGGTTCATCGGCAAATCTCCATGAAAAGACCGGATGGCACAGCTGGCAGGTTTTTCGAGACAATGCGGTCCACCCCTGCTCCCGATACGGGAACAAGGCCTGAAGGCATTAACTCCTGAAAATCTTCACATCTTCACGTGATCGCACCCCGGGACAGGTACGTCAGCGTGTCCACCAGGACGAAAACTCCCCGATTTCGCCCGACGAATGGCGGCACTGTGCGACCGGCCGTGCCAGCGGCATGTGAATCGCGCGCGTTATTTTCATGACGCACGTCAAATAAAATAGGCAGACAGAATGGTTTTGCCGAAAATGCATATCGCTGCATGTGGCGGAGAATCCATTCCCCGCCATGAGTAAATAAATTCAGCTGCTGGAGAGTTTCATCAGCACCAGGCCGGAAACAATCAGCACCGCTGCACCGATCCGCATCGGGCTGACCTGCTCCCCCAGGAACACGATGCCGACCACGAACGCGCCGACCGCGCCGATGCCGGTCCAGATCGTATAGGCGGTGCCCAGCGGCAGGCTGCGCATGGCCACCGCCAACAGCCAGAAGCTGGCGATCATGCCGATGATGGTGACCACGGTGGGGGTGAGACGGGTGAAGCCTTCGGACTGCTTCATGGACACGGCCCAGACGATTTCCAGCAGGCCGGCAAACAATAGATAGATCCAGGCCATGACGGCCCTCCTCTTGGTAGGGCCAGGCCGTCCTGGTCTTTGATTCCCGATATGGGGGAGGTCGTTCCTCCTGGCCGGCATTCTAGCAACGGGAGCCACGCCCGGCCGCCGTGGCCGGGAACGGGTTACAGCCGATTCAGTGCGTGAAGCTGGCATCGACGCACCCGCCTGCGCTAGAATGAGCGCCTGCCATCGGCTAGCCGATGTGCAGTCCGGCTGTGGTCTCCGGCGCATCGCGCGCTGCTTCCCCTGATCCGTGAACTGGCCGCCCTCGGGGCGGCCAACGTCTCTATGGTGGCCCCGTCGGCCCCTCGCGACGCTAGGTCGAAAACCCCGCCAGGGCCGGAAGGCAGCAACGGTATCGATCGACGCGGGCGCCGAGGTCAGCCGGCGGGGCCATCGCCTTTTCTGGCGACACCCGGCCCTGGCAGCTGCCAACCCTGGTTGGCGCCCCTCGCCGGGCATGGCCCAGCGCTACTGCAGCGCTCGCTCCAGCGCCTCCAGTTCGGCAGCCCGCGCCGTAACAGCGGGCTGGCCGGTCCTGCTCACGGCGGATCCTGCACCAGTACGTGCGGCGCGGTCGGGTCGGCCAGCGGCACGCACTGCCCCGGCTGCGCCACGCGGTGCCCGCGCACGGCCAGCGCTTGGCCATCGGCCACGCTGGCGTAGTGGTAGAGCATCATCCGCGCCTGCAGTTCGATGCTGTACTCACGCTCCAGGTCGTCCACGCCCGTGTGTGACGGGTTGCCATGCAGGCCGCAGTCGTGGGCGATCAGTTCGTTGTCGTTGGCGTAGCGCGCCAGCATCTCCGGAATCGGCCGGGTATCGCCGCTCCAGGTCAGCGCGCCCTGCAGGCGCAGGCCATAGGCCGTCTCCGGCCAGTGATGGCGCACCGGAAACACCTCCAGGCGCATCCCCTCATGCCAGAACGCCTCGCCCACCACGATCAGGTGGAAGGCATCCCAGAAGTTCGCACCGCCCTCGGCCAGCACGTTCGGATAGTCAGCAATGCGCTTGTGCAGCAGCGGCACCACCGTGGCAGGCACGTACAGGCGCACCTTGCCGCGCCGGTGCGCATTGAAGAAAGTGTCCACGAACAGGCGCTCGAAGCCGGCCACATGGTCCAGGTGCACATGGGTGACGAACAGCGCCTGCGGCATGTGCCCGTAGTGCGCCTTGAACGCGGTGAGGCCTTCACCGCCGCAATCGATGGTCAGCCACGGGCGACCACCGCGCTCGATCACCGACATCGGCGATCCCAGCTCGACCGCCGACGCATTGCCGACGCCGAGGAAACGCAACGACCAGTCCATCAGGTGCCCCGGTTCCACGCCATGTCATAGGCACGGCGCAGCCGTGCGTAGTCCTTCTGCACATCTTCCACGCTGCGCTCGCCGCGCAGCTTGACCAGCGAGCGCAGCAACCGCTTGAGGTTGCGTTCGCGCCAGCCGGTGGCCGGGATGCGGATCACCCCACGGTCGAAATCGATCAGCCAGCCATGACCACTGCCATCGAACAGGATGTTGTGCGCGTTGAGGTCGGCATGGTCCAGCCCGGCACGGTGGAAACGGGCGATCAGCCGCCCGGTCTCTTCCCAGGGCGCGCCCCGGCCCGCAACCAGTGCGCGGTCGGCCAGCGAGCGCACGCCCTCGATCCGTTCCATCAGGATCGCCGCCCGGTAGCGCAGGCCCTCACGCATGTAGAACGCGGCGATCGGCCGTGGCACCGGCAGCTTCTTCTCGCGCAGCGCGCGCATCAGGCGGAATTCGGCGAAGCTGCGGGTCCGGTCCGAGCCGCGCCAGAGGTACTGGTCGTGGCTGATCCGGGCCGCCATGCCGCCGCGCAGGTAGTGGCGCAGCACGCTGGCACCGAACGGCGCATCGACGAACCAGGCGCTGCCGCGGCCGCCCTCGCCCACCGGGCGGGCCTTGCTGCCCCAGTGCTGGGGCGAGAACAGGCCAATATCGGCTTGCCGCAGCCGCTCGCGGTCGAACAGAATGGCCCCGATGCCGCGACCCTCGCGGCATGGCGTCAGCGCTTCATTGGCGTCGAATGCGACCATTTCATTGAGTCTAACAACACATGGCATCAGCGTCCTCCTCCTTGTGCCTCCTGCGCTTGTCCGCACTTGGCGATGTCACCCACGTGGTGCCCCTGGTGCGCACCCTGCAGGCCGCACGCCCGGACACGCCGATCCACTGGATCATCGACAAAGCCGGCCACAAGCTGCTCGACGGGCTGCCCGGCGTCACCTTCCATGCCTACGACAAGAAGAGCGGCATGGCCGGGGTCAAGGAACTGCGCAGGCACCTGCCACCGGGGCGCTTTGAAGCGCTGTTGCAGATGCAGGTCGCGTTCCGCGCCAACCTGCTGTCGGCCTTCATTCCGGCCGAGCGCCGCATCGGATACGACCGCAGCCGCTCCAAGGACCTGCACGGGCTCTTCATCAACGAGCGTATTCCCGATCGCCCCGGCATCCACGTGCTGGATGCCATCGGCAGCTTCTGCGAGCCGCTGGGCCTGCGCCAGACCGAAGTCAGCTGGGATCTGGCCGTGCCGCCGTCCGCCTTCGAGTGGGCCGCCGCGCAGTGGCAGGACGATGGCCGCCCGGTGCTGATGATCTCGCCCTGTTCCAGCCACGTGCGCCGCAACTGGTACGCCGACCGCTACGCCGCGGTGGCCAACCATGCCGTCCAGCGCGGCTGGCGGGTGGTGCTGTGCGGTGGCCGCAGCGAACTGGAGCGCCACATGGCCGATGCGATCCAGGCGCAGCTGCAGACGCCTGCATTGGACCTGGTCGGCAAGGACACGTTGAAGCAGCTGCCTGCCCTGCTGGCCCGCGCCAATCTGGTGATGACCCCGGACTCGGGCCCGATGCACATCGCCAACGCAATGGGCACCAAAGTACTGGGGCTGCATGCGGCCAGCAATCCGGACCGCAGCGGCCCGTACTCGGACCGCCGCTATTGCGTGGACCGCTACGACGACGCAGCGCGCAAGTACCTGGCCAAGCAGGCCACCGATCTGAAGTGGGGCACCAAGATCGAGTTCGACGATGTAATGGAACTGATTACCGTCGAAGACGGTATCGCCGCCTTCGAACGCTACGTCGCCGACCACCTGGGGTGAGCGGCGGACTGCCCGGGATCACGTGCGCTGCGCGTAATCCTGATAGGACTTCTCTTCCACGTACGCCGAACCCAGCGCCAGGTTGATCGCCTTCTTGATGCGCGCGCGCTCGTCGTTGCGCAGGTAGACACTGCGCGCCAGGTCGATGAAGCCCTGGTCGAACGCCTGCGCCTTCTCCTTCAGGCGGATGTCGTCCTCGATGTCCCACAGCTGCTCGTTGACCGCCTTCAGCTCGGCACGCAGCTTGGCGATGTCCTTCACCGCAGCCGGGTGTGCCATCCAGGTCTGTTCCAGCGCCGACAGCTCCCTGCGCACATTGGCCAGCTTGCCCTCGTCGCTGATGCGCTCGGACTTGATCTGCAGGATCGAGATCTTGTCCAGCAGCTCGCCGAAGGACACGGGGACGAGGATTTCAGCGGTCATCGGGGAAAGCTCCAGCAGGTGATGCGTACATGTTAACCCGCAGCGTCCGCACGGATATCCCGGGTAGATCCACGCCATGCGTGGATGAGCCTGCCAGCAGGAACAGCATCCACGCACCGCGCGGATCTCCCGTGATCCATCTGGAGGACCAAGCCCCTCTGTTGAGTGGCTGCCCCGACAGGGGCGGGGAGAGGCCGGCAAAGGGAGGGGCCCACGCGTTGCACAGCAACGTGAGGGGCGACGCGCAGAGCGCGTCGCGTCCCACGCCAGATCAGTACAGGGTCACTACGGCGGGATGCCCGCCGCGCATCCACTCACCGCGCGGATCTCCCGTGATCCATCTGGAGGA
>NZ_KV791355.1:0-22679 GCF_001807895.1 Stenotrophomonas sp. HMSC10F07 | reverse complement strand
CGGCTCTACAGTAGATCCACGCCATGCGTGGATGGAATCAGTAATCCACGCCATGCGTGGATCCGGCCGCAAACCGCCGACCAAGGTTGGCACCTACCTGAGCGTGACCTCATCCAGCACCCACATCGCCGGGCGCGTGTCGCCGGTGAAGTTGATGCACAGATCGCCGTTGCCAGCGGTGCCCTTCGGCAGCGCCGCACGCAGGGTCACGAAGCCATCGGCATCGGGTGAGGCCGGCAGCGGTACTTCTGCCAGCACCTTGCCGCTGCAATCGCCGCGCCGCACCTGCATCTCGCCATGCGCGCGCCTGGCTTTTTCGAAGCGACGCTTGGGCTCGTCGTGGGCCAGCTGGAAGTAGTACGGAATACGCCCCGCGCGGACCTCCACACTGCCGATGCCGTCCAGCTGTGCCTGCGGCCAGCGCCAGCACGGCTGGAAGATGTCGACGTTGAACACCGCACGCGCTCCCTCGCGCGGGCCGTCGTCTTCCAGGCGCAGCACCAGCCCTTTCTTGCCCACACAGCTGAGCAGCGCATCGCTGCGACGGCTGAGCAGCGACTGCGCGGTGAACGCGGCGACGGTCGGCTTCGCGGCCAGCATCTGGCCCTGGTAGAACGCGGCGGCCTGCACGGTGGTCGGCAGCGTCCCGGTCAGCGGCTGCTGGTACAGCGGCGACTGCGCGGTCACCGGCTGGCCATCGGTGCTGTAGCGCACTTCATAACCCAGCGGATTGGCCAGCGATAGGGTCACGGAGTTTTTCGCGCGATCATCGGTGTAGTCCACGCCCACTTCGAACGGGGTCTGCGCGTAGGCCAGGCCCCAGGCACGGTAGCGCTGCAGCTGCGCGGGCAGGCGCGCGAGGAAATCGCGGAAGTCGCGATGTTCCGGCGTACTCCAGCCGGTCTCGGCCACGGCGGCCAGGCGCGGGAACAGGTTGTGCTGCAGGCGCGCGTAGGTGCGCGTGTGCTCGGTAAACATGTTGGCCTGCAGGCCGAGAATGTGCTGGCGCTTGTCGGCCGGCAGCTCGGCCGGCACCGGCTCGAAGTTGTACAGCTTGCCGAGGTTGACCTGGGCCGGGCGACCCGGTGGCTCGTTCGGCGAGGCGGTCTGCAGGTAATCCAGGTACAGGTATCCCACCGGCGACATGACCACGTCATGGCCGGCACTGGCAGCGGCCAGGCCACCTTCGGTGCCCTGCCACGACATCACCGTGGCCTGTGGCGGCAACCCACCTTCGAGGATCTCATCCCAGCCGATCAGGCGCCGGTCGTGTTCCTCCAGGAACGTCTCCAGGCGCTTGATGATGTGGCTCTGCATGGCCATTTCATTCTTGATGCCCAGTGCACGCATGCGCTGCTGCACCTGCTTCGAGGCTTCCCACTGGTCCTTGACCGCCTCGTCGCCACCGACGTGCACGTACTTCGCCGGGAACAGTTCGATCACTTCCTCCAGCACGTTCTCGAGGAAGGTGACGGTGCTGTCTTCCACGTTGAACAGGTTCGGGAACACGCCCCATTCGCTGATCGGCTTCAGCGGGGTGTTGATCGAACCCAGTTCCGGGTACGCGGCGATCGCCGCGGTGGCATGGCCGGGCACATCGATTTCCGGAATCACCTGGATATGCAGCTTGGCGGCATAGGCGATCACTTCGCGGATCTGCTCCTGCGTGTAGAAGCCGCAGTACGGATGCTGCTGGCCACTGGCCGGGTCGATGCCGCCGTCGCCGGCCGGCAGGCGGCAGCTGCCCACCTCGGTCAGCTTCGGGTAGCGCTTGATCTCCATGCGCCAGCCCTGGTCATCGGTGAGGTGCCAATGGAAGGTATTGAGCTTGTGCGCGGCCATCGCATCGAGCACGCGCTTGATCTCATCCAGGCTCTGGAAGTGCCGCGCCGAGTCGAGCATGAAGCCGCGCCAGCTGAAGCGCGGCGCGTCCTGGATCTGCACCGCCGGCAGCACGCCGTTGCTGCCACCCGTGGCCAGCTGGGCAAGCGTGGTTGCGCCGTAGAACAGGCCGGTTTCGTTGCCGGCCTGGATCACCACGCCCTGCGCGGTGCTTTCCAGCGTGTAGCTCTCACCGCTGTCGCGGAAGGTCGGGACGATCTGGAAGCGGATGCTGCCCGACGTGCCTGCCGCCTTGCCCATGGCCGGCGCAAGCCGCGGCCCGCCGCTGCGGGCCAGCAGGTCGGCGAACTGGGAGGCGACCCGTTGCGCGGCTTCGCCTTCGGCCTGCAGCGCGGTATCGGCGCGTACGGTGATGCCGCTACCCTGGCCGGGCTGCACCGTGGCCGGGGCGGGAATCAGCATCAGGCTGCCGGCACGCAGCTGCGGACCCGGTGCTTCAGCGGCCGGCGTGGGATCAGCGGCGAGTGCGGGCAGTGCCGGCAACAGGGCGAGCAGGCTGCCCAGCAGCACTGCGCTGCGCATCCGGGCGCGGGAAGGCTTGACCATCGGAACGACTCCTTGGAACGGTGCGATGAACGCTATACATGAAAAACGCCGGGCCCGGAATGACCCAGGCCCGGCGTGCGTGCACGACTCGGCGATGTTGCCGCCGCTGGATCAGTACTTGAAGCGGAAGTTGAGGTAGTACTGGCGACCGTTGCTGTAGAACGAGGTCGGGATGGCCGCGGTCTGGTAGTACTTGTAGGTCGGGTTGTTGAGGTTCAGGCCATCCAGGCTGATGCTCAGCCAATCGGTGGCCTTGTAGCTCAGCGATGCCGACAGCGTGCCGAAGTCATCCTGGTAGTACGGGTTGGTGCCCGACAGGCTGATCAGGAACGAGGAACGGCGGGTGTAGCTGACCCGGGCGCCAAAGCGCTCGTTCTCGAAGTAGGCACCCACGTTGTAGGTGTTCTTCGAAGTACCCAGCAGGTTGTGCGAACCATCCGACCAGGTGTGCGAGGTGGTGCCGTTGGCGTAGGTGTAGTTGGCATTGATGCCGAAGTACTCGCCGATCGGCTGCTCGTAGGCCACTTCCACGCCGGTGACCTTGCCGTCGGCATTGATCGGAGTGGAGATCTGGTAGGTCTCAAGCTGGTTGGTCAGTTCGCTGTACAGCTGGCGCGAGACCACGTCGAAGGCGATGTAGTCCTTCAGCTTCATGTGGTACGCGCCCACCGACAGCAGGCCACGCGGCATGAAGTACCACTCCAGGTTGGCATCCAGGTTGGTCGACAGGGTCGGCTTGAGGTTTGGATTGCCGCCACCGCCGGTGCGGTTCAGGTCCGAGCCGTACGAGGAGGCACCCAGCGCCGAGTAGTCCGGCAGGGTCTGGGTCTGCGAGGCGGCGACACGCAGCACCAGCGAGTCGTCCAGGTCGAACTTGATGTTGGCGCTGGGCAGGACGCGGTTGCGCTTGTTCTGGAAGGCCAGGCGCTCCCACATGCCGAACAGGCTGCTGACATCGGCATCGGCGGCCTTGCTGACGGCGTTGTAGGTGTCGATGTCCTGCTTGATGTTGACGTAGCGCAGGCCGACGTTGCCGCTCCACCAGTCGCCGCGGAAATTGGCCTGCACGTAGCCGGCGAAGTTCTTTTCCTTCACCTTCCACTCGGCGCCATAGTTGTGGCGACCGGTCGGGCCATCATTGCCGGCCAGCCAGGTGGAATTGTTGGTCACCGCGTCCTTCAGCGCGCCCGGGGTGAAGTACCAGAGGTTGCGCGGGAAGGTGCCGCCGATGTCGCCGGCAAAGCCGCTGGGATAGTTGGCCGTGGCACCGTTCTTCAGCGCGCTCCAGATGTCACCCGGGGTTGCACCTTCCGGCGACAGCGCTTCGCGCTTGTGGTCGGCGAAACGCAGGCCGAAGTCGATCGAGCTCAGTACGCCGCCATCGTTGAAGTACTGGTTGAAGTCGAGCGTGGCCCACTTCTCCTTGTCTTCGGCGGTGACCTGCTGGTTGCCCCAGGTGCCGAAGCTGGTCACGCCGTTGGGCGAGAGGTCGCCGCCGACGTTCCAGTCGATCGGCGAGCCATTGCCGTGGGTGGCCCAGCTGGCGCCGCCGCCGTTGGCCAGGGTGACCTCGGCGATGTACTGGCGCGGCGTCTCACCGGTGCCCTTGGTGCTGCCGGCCTGGAACTTGGCGGTCAGGCTGTCGCTGATCTGCCAGTCGGCATCGAAGGTGACATAGCTCGACTTTGCCTTCGACTCGCGGTAGATCATGTCGTACACCGCATAGTCGGTGCCCGGCACGCCCCTGTAGCTGGCGTTGGTCAGCACGCCGTCCTTGACCACATAGCCCGGATCCGGCGCCTGCGACTTGGCGAAGCTGTTGCCGAACATCATGAAGTTGCGGTTGTAGTTGTTGGCCTTCAGCTCGGAGCTGAAACCATTCAGGCCCAGGGTGAGGCTGTCGCTCGGCTTGAACTGCAACGAGACCAGGCCGCCCTTGCGCTCGCGGGTCTGCTCAAACAGGGTCGAACCCAGCAGGCCCGGCACATTGACGCCGATCAGGTCCGGATTGGTCTTGGCGACCGGATCGCCGGCGCCGATCTTGAAGAAGCCGCCCGGGATTTCCTGTGCTTCACGGCGCAGCTCGCGCTTCTGGCTGAAGCCCTGCACCATCACGCCGAAGGTGCCTTCCTCGTTCTTGTAGTTGAACAGTGCCGAGTACTGCGGGTCGTTCGACTTGGCCTGGTCCGAGCGCACCATGCCGATCGAGCCTTCCGCGGTGAACGGCTTGGAGAACTCCAGCGGCTTGCGGGTGATGATGTTGACGGTACCGGTGGTACCGCCGTCCTGCAGCTTGGCCTGCGAGGACTTGTTCACTTCCACCGAGCTGACCAGTTCCGACGGCAGCAGCGAGTAGCTGACGCTGCGGCCGACGTTGTTGCCCTGGCTGAGCACGAACCAGTCGGCCGAGCCGACGGTGTGGCCGTTGATCAGGGTCTGGGTCAGGCTCGGGCTGGTGCCGCGCAGGCTGACACGGTCGGCTTCATCGAAGCCACCTTCGTCGGCGCTGGACGAGCTGATGTTCACGCCGGGCAGGCGCTGCAGGGTATCGGCAACGTTGTGCGCGGGCAGCTTGCCCACGTCTTCGGCGGTGACCACTTCCACGCGCGCATTGGCTTCGCGCTTGGTGTCCAGCGACTTCTCCATCGAGCCACGGATGCCGGTAACGGTCACGGTGTCCAGATCGGTGGCGGTCGGGGCCGCCTGCTGCGCGTGCGCACTGAAGGCGATGCAGCTGACGATGGCGGCCGAAAGCAGGGTCTTGCGGGTGTTCATGATGTCTCTCCTCATCACTCGATTGGGTGCCGGCGGCGGTGTTCGGTTACGGTTGCGATGACATGCGCGGGGCGGCGGCGAAGTCCCGTGCGTTGGCGTGCCACGTACTGCGTGCTGCGATTGCGTTGAAGCCTGTTGCGGTGTCAGGCGGCCGACTGCTGCAGGTACCAGCTGGCAGCGCCAACCACGCCCAGCTGGCCGTGCTCGACGACCTTTACCGGGATGCGTGCCAGCGCTTCGCCCATCGGCCCCTTCTGCAGGTAGCGTTCGACGAAGGTGCTGGCGTGCAGGTATTCGCGGATCTGCGGCAGGATGCCGCCGGCCAGGTAGACGCCACCGTGGGCGCCGTAGAACAGCGCCATGTCGCCGATGGTGCTGCCGAGCAGGCCACAGAACACATCCAGTGCCTGGCGCGCATGCGCATCGCTGTCGGCCATGGCCGCAGCGGTGACTGCGTCGGGGCTTGCCAGGGTCGGCGCCTGCCCCTGCAGTGCACACACGGCTCGGTACAGGTTCATCAGGCCGGGGCCGGAGATCGCATGCTCGATCGACACGTGCGCGCGGTCGCGCTGCATGTGGCGGACGATGGCCATTTCCAGTTCGGTGCTGGCCGCCAGGGTCGGCTGGCCGGCTTCGGTGGGCAAGACCACCGGACCGTGCGCGGTGGGGATCCACAGCGCTGCACCGAGGCCGGTGCCGGGGCCGACCACCAGGGTCGGGCCACGCGCGGCGGTCTCCGGCCCGCACAGGTGCAGCACGCCACTGGCGTCCACCTGCGCGGCGGCGTAGGCCACCGCTTCGAAATCGTTGACGATGTAGACCCGCTGCAGGCCGACCTCGGCTTCCACCTGGCGTGCCGACAGCGGCCACGGCAGGTTGGCGGTGATCACCGTGCCGTCTTCGCGGGCATAGCCGGCGCTGGCGACCACGCAATGCGTGGGCCGCGGGCCTTCGCCCAGGAAGTCGGACAGGATCGCGCTGAGGCCGGCATGGTCGGCATTGCGGTACTTGCGGTACTCCAGCACCTGCACCGGATGGGCGGCGTCACCGCTGGCCTGGACCCGGGCCACGCGCACATGGGTGCCACCGACGTCGGCGGCCAGGAACGAGGGCGCGACGCGGGACAGGACATGCGACGGGGCGGGGTGGCTGGCGGTCACGCGGGCTCCTGCTGCAGGTGGGCCGGCCCGGGGATCGGGGGCGGCGATTGGGGCGGAGTCTGTAACCGTGCTGACAACGATGTCAACGAGTTCGTGACACTTTCGTTGCTGCGTCGCAACGAATGCGGCGCGCAGTAAACGTTTACACGGTGTGAGTGCGGGTTTCACGTGGGAACCATTGGTGCACGGGGCTCTAGGCCTGCCGCGCATTCAGCGGGGCGTACCGCGGCGGACTTGCGCAGTGCAGCACGAGGTTCAGGCAGGCGTGCATGGAAGTTGACAAACCGCCGTTGTCCATCGAAAGAATGTGACAACGTTGTTCCCAGCCACTCTCCGACGCCGCGTTCTGCGGCCGTCGCCGCAGGAGCCCTCCTGATGTCCGCCGTCCCCGCTGCAAGCGCGCGCCCGAACGTGGCCACCTCCATCGCCATCGTTGGCGTGTTGTTCTTCCTGATCGGCTTCTTCACCTGGCTCAACGGCCCGCTGATCACCTTCGTCAAGTTGGCCTTCGAACTCAGCGAGGTCGGTGCCTTCCTGGTGCTGATGGTGTTCTACCTGTCCTATTTCTTCCTGGCCCTGCCGGCGTCCTGGATCCTGCGCCGCACCGGCATGAAGAAGGGCCTGAGCCTGAGCCTGCTGGTGATGGCCGGGGGGGCCGCGCTGTTCGGTGAGTTCGCGACCCAGCGCTGGTACCCGGGCGCGCTCGGCGGTCTGTTCGTGATCGGCAGCGGCCTCGCCCTGCTGCAGACCGCGATCAACCCCTACATCTCCATCCTCGGCCCGATTGAAACGGCGGCACGCCGCATCGCGCTGATGGGCATCTGCAACAAGATCGCCGGCATGCTGGCGCCGGTGCTGATCGGCACCCTGGTGCTGCACGGCATCGGCGATCTGGACAAGCAGGTGCAGGCCGCCGACGCGGTCACCAAGGTCGCGCTGCTCAACGAATTCGCCGCCAAGATCCATGCGCCGTACCTGGCGATGGCCGCGCTGCTGGTGGTGCTGGCGGTGGCCGTGCTGTTCTCGCCTCTGCCGGAGATCAAGTCCTCCGAAGCCAATGCAACGCCGTCAGGTGCACCGGGAACGGCCGAGCGCCGCAGCATCTTCCAGTTCCCGCATCTGTGGCTGGGCGTGCTGTGCCTGTTCGTGTACGTAGGCGTGGAAGTCATGGCCGGTGATGCGATCGGAACCTACGGCCACGGTTTCGGCTTGCCGCTGGACCAGACCAAGATGTTCACCTCGCTGACGCTGGGTGCGATGTTGGCCGGCTACGTGGTCGGCCTGCTGGCGATCCCCGGCCTGGTCTCGCAGTCGCGCTACCTGACCATTTCGGCAGTGATGGGCGTGGTGTTCTGCCTGGGCGCCTGGGCTACGCACGGCTACGTCTCGGTGGCCTTCGTGGCGCTGCTGGGCTTTGCCAACGCCATGATGTGGCCGGCCATCTTCCCGTTGGCGATCCGCGGCCTGGGCCGCTTCACCGAGACCGGCTCGGCCCTGCTGGTGATGGGCATCGCCGGCGGCGCGATCATTCCGCAGCTGTTCGCCGTGCTCAAGCAGCACATCGACTTCCAGTTGGTGTTCGTGCTGCTGATGGTGCCGTGCTACCTGTACATCCTGTTCTACTCGGTGATCGGCCATCGTGCCGGCCTGCCGCAGGACAAGGCCTGATCGGCGATGATGGACGGCAGCCAACCCCAGGGAAAACCCATGCGCAGAGCGACCATCAAGGACGTTGCGGAGAAGGCCAAGGTCTCGCTGAAGACGGTCTCGCGGGTGATCAACAATGAGCCCTCGGTGATGCAGGCCACCCGTGCGCGGGTGCTGCGTGCCATCGCCGAGCTCGACTACGAGCCCGATCCGTCCGCGCGCAACCTGCGCAGCGGCACTACCTTCGTGATCGGGCTGGTCTACGACAACCCGAACCCGTACCACATCATCGGCGTGCAGAACGGCGTGCTGGCCGCGTGCCGCGAGACCGGTTTCGGCCTGCAGATCCATCCCTGTGATTCGAGCTCGCCGTTGCTGGCCGATGAACTGGCCGACTGGGTGCAGCGCTCGCGGCTGGCCGGGCTGGTGCTGACCGCACCGATGTCCGAGCGCCGGGACCTGATCCAGGCGCTGACCGCGCGTGGCATCAAGCTGGTGCGCATCATCGCCGCCACTGAAGACCCGGCCGACGGCGCCTGCGTGTTCGTCGACGACCGCGAGGCCGCCTACGAGATCACCGAGCACCTGATCCAGCTCGGTCACCAGCGCATCGGTTTCCTCTGGGGCGGCAGCTCGCACCGCTCCTCGGGCGAACGCTATGCCGGCTACGAAGCGGCGCTGAAGGACTACGGCATGACCGTGGACAAGCACCTGGTGGTGCAGGGCGATTACACCTTCGACGATGGTTTCCGTGGTGCGCGCCGCCTGCTGGCGCTGCGCGAACCGCCTACCGCCATCTTCGGTTCCAACGATGAAATCGCTGCCGGCGTGCTGGCCGCTGCCAAGTCGGCCGGCATGAACGTGCCCTACGACCTGTCCATCGCCGGCTTTGAGGACAGCCCGTTCTCGCGCCAGTCGTGGCCGCCGCTGACCACCGCCAAGCAGGCCACCGAAGACATCGCCCGCCACGCTGCGCGCCTGCTGATCGCACAGCTGCGCAGCGACGCCTACGACGATGCGCCGGCACCGCTGCACAACCAGGGCTTCGTGCCGCAGCTGGTGGTGCGCGGCTCGACCGCGCCGATGCGCCCGGCCGGCGCACGCCCCCTTCCTTCCGATCCTGCCTGAGCCTGCCATGTCGCTGTCAGACCCCACGTCCACCCTGATGTTCGCCGAGGCCGCCGAAGCGGCCGACGTGGTTGCCCGCCAGTTCTCGCGCAACCACGCCACCCTGGAAACCCTGGCCGCCAGCCTGCGCGCGGCGCCGCCGCCGTTCGTGGTCACCTGTGCACGCGGCAGCTCCGACCATGCCGCCACCTACGGCAAGTACCTGCTGGAAACCCAGCTGGGCCTGGTGGTTGCGTCGGCCTCGCCGTCGGTGGGGTCGGTCTATGCCGCACCGCTGCAGCTGCGCGGTGCGCTGTTCATCGTCATTTCGCAGTCGGGCAAGAGCCCGGACCTGCTGCGCAACGCCGAGGCGGCCAAGGCCGCTGGCGCACGCGTGATCGCGCTGGTCAACGTCGAGGATTCGCCGCTGGCGCAGCTGGCCGACACGGTCATTCCGCTGCATGCCGGTGCCGAAAAGAGCGTGGCGGCGACCAAGAGCTACCTGGCCTCGCTGGCTGCACTGCTGCAGCTGGCCGCCTACTGGAAGCAGGACAGCAGCCTGCGCAACGCGCTGGACCTGCTGCCGGACGCGATGCGTGAAGCCTGGCAGTGCGACTGGAGCGCGGTGACCGAAGGCCTGGTCGAGGCCACCAACCTGTTCGTGCTCGGCCGTGGCCTGGGCTTGGGCGCGGCGCAGGAAGCGGCGCTGAAGTTCAAGGAAACCTGCAGCCTGCACGCCGAAGCCTACAGCTCGGCCGAGGTCAAGCACGGCCCCATGGCGCTGGTCGACCGTGGCTTCCCGGTGCTGGCCTTCGCGCAGCCCGATGAAACCGGCGCCGGCACCCGAGCGGTGGTCGAGGAGTTCACTTCGCGAGGCGCGCAGGTGTGGCTGGCCGGTGCCGGCGGCAACCTGCCGGTGGCGCCCGCGCCGCACCCGCTGTGCGCACCGCTGCTGACCGTGCAGAGCTTCTACCGCGCGATCAACGCGCTGGCGCTGCGCCGTGGCTTCAACCCGGACCTGCCGCCGCACCTGAACAAGGTCACGGAGACGGTGTGATGGCAACCGTGCTGCGTAATGCCCGCATCCTGGCAGGCGATGAGTTCCGCGACGATCTGGCTGTGGTGATCGAAGAGGGTCGCATCAGCGCGCTGTTGCCCGACGCCGCACCGCAGCTGGGCCACGCTGCCGAGCAGATGGACCTGGGCGGCGGCTGGCTGCTGCCCGGCTTCATCGACGTGCAGGTCAATGGCGGTGGCGGCGCGCTGTTCAACAATACGCCCGATGTTGCCTCGCTGCGTACCATCGCGCAGGCTCACCGCCGCTTCGGTACCACCGCGATGCTGCCCACGCTGATCAGCGATGACGTGGCGGTGATGCGCGAAGCCATCGGTGCGACGCGCGAAGCGATCGCGCAGGGCGTGCCGGGCGTGATCGGCATCCATCTGGAAGGGCCCTACATCGCGCCGGCGCGCAAGGGCACGCACGATGCCAGCAAGTTCCGCGTACCGGACGAAGAAGAGATCGCGCTGGCCGCGTCGCTGGACAACGGCGTGACCCTGCTGACGCTGGCGCCGGAGCGCGTGCCGCTGGAGACCATCCGCGCGCTGGTCGAACGTGGCGTGATCGTGGCCGCCGGCCACACCGCAGGCACGTACGAAGAGATCCGCGCCGGCCTGGATGCCGGCGTGCGTGGTTTCACCCACCTGTACAACGCGATGTCGCCGCTGCAGGGGCGCGAGCCTGGCGCGGTGGGCGCTGCGCTGGAAGACCGCGACAGCTGGATCGGCATCATCGTCGATGGCGTGCATGTGCATCCGGCCAGCCTGCGGGTGGCGCTGGCGGCCAAGCCGCGCGGTCGCCTGCTGCTGGTGACCGATGCGATGCCGCCGGTCGGTGCCGACGATCCCAGCTACGTGCTGTACGGCGAAACCATCACCGCCATCGACGGCGTGGTGCGCAATGCCGCCGGTTCGCTGGCGGGCTCGGCGCTGGACATGGCCACGGCGGTGCGCAACACCGTGCAGCTGCTCGGCCAGCCGCTGGCCGAAGCCGCGCGCATGGCTTCGACCTACCCGGCGCAGTTCCTCAATGTCGACGACCGCCTGGGCCACATCGCCGAGGGCTACCAGGCCGACCTGGTGCTGCTGGATGACGCCCTGCAGGTACGTGGCACCTGGATTGCCGGACAGTACGAGGCCGCCTGATGAACAGTACGCCGCCACGCCGTCTGGGCTCGATCGATGCCCTGCGCGGCATCACCGTGGCGGCGATGCTGCTGGTCAACAATCCAGGCGACTGGAGTGCAGTGTTCGCGCCGCTGCGCCATTCGGAATGGCATGGCTGCACGCCCACCGATCTGGTGTTCCCGTTCTTCCTGTTCCTGGTGGGCGTGTCGATGGCCTTCAGCGTGGCACCGCGCGCGCTGGATGCCGCTGCGCGTCCTGCACTGGCGCGCGGTGTGCTGGAGCGCGCGCTGCGCATCCTGGTGGCCGGTGCGCTGCTGCATCTGCTGATCTGGTGGGCGCTGGATACACACCACTTCCGCATCTGGGGGGTGCTGCAACGGATCGCCGTGTGCGCGGCGCTGGTGGGTGTGCTGGCGGTGTATGCACGGCCGCGCATGCAGGCCGGCATGCTTGTTGGACTGCTGGTGGGATACACGGTGCTGCTGCTGGGCGTCGGTGACCTGGCGCCGTGGACCAACCCGGCCAGCCGCCTGGACACCACGCTGTTCGCACCGTGGATCTATCAATGGCATGCCGATACCCGCCTCGGCCATGACCCGGAAGGATTGCTGAGCACGCTGGGTGCACTGGGCAGTACCGTGCTCGGTCTGTTGGCCGGTGGCCTGCTGCGCAGCGGGCGTTCGACGGCACTGGCCGGGCTGGGCGTGGCGACCGCCGTGCTGGGCCTGTTGCTGGCCGGGGTGCTGCCGTTGAACAAGCAGCTGTGGACGCCCAGTTACGTGCTGTGGACCGGTGGCCTGGCCGCGCTGGCGCTGTGGCTGGGCCACGTGCTGATAGACCTGAAGGGATGGCCGGCGCTGGGCCGGCGCTTCGGGGTCAACGCGATCACTGCGTACCTGGGGGCATCGGTGATGTCGGTGGTGCTGATGGCGACCGGCGCCTGGGGCTGGATCTGGCAGCAGCTGGCCGCCGCGATGCCGCAGGCGCTCGAGCTGGCATCGATGCTGCAGGCGCTGGCGTTCGTCGCACTGTGGTGGGGCGTGGCATGGTGGCTGGACCGGCGGAAGATCTACCTGAAGATCTGACCCCATCCGCCAACGCCATCCACGCATGGCGTGGATCTACCAGGTGCCACGAGTGAATCGATTGGCGATGCAGGATCAGTAGATCCACGCCATGCGTGGATGCTTTGCGCGTGATTCCGGATGCAGGAAAAATGAACGATTTCAGCCACATCACATTGGCGTGAGGGCCCGGCGATTTCACATCCGAAATGTGATTTCCCGCACGCAAGTTCACCTATCGAAACGGTTCACATCACGGCAGACTGCACACGCAGCAGCGTGCATTTGCAGTTCCTGATCCCCTGTCCAGGAGTGCTGTATGTCCCGTGCCGTCCCGTGCGCTTTCCGTCCGCGCCGCCTCACTGTTTCCGTGGTGCAGGCCCTGGCTGTCCCGTCCGTCATGCTGTTGACCGCCAGTGTCGCTTGGGCCGGCTGTGACAATGCCACCCCGATCGCAGGCCAGACGGTCACCTGCGATGCCAGCGCGCCGAATCCGCAGACCGTTCCCGTCGCTGCCACTGGCGCGGCCGGTATCACCGTCAATGTCGCCAGCACGGCACAACTGCAACAGAGCGGTGGTGGCAGTGCGATTTCGCTGGTCGGGGCCGGCGGGCACCTGCTGTCCAACCTCGGCACGATCAGTTCGGTGGGGGGTGTGGCGGTCCAGCTCGGTGGCGGCAGCCGTGTCGAGAGTTCGGGCAGCATCAGCACCGGCAACAACATCGCGCTGCAGTTCGTTGGCGCCGGCGACAGCGTGCTGGTCAACAGCGGAACGATCAGCGGGCGCACCGGCGTGCAGTTCGATGCCGGCAATGATCGCCTCGAGATGCAGGCCGGCAGCATCACCGGCGGTGTCCTGCAAGGGGATGGCAACGATGTGCTGGTGCTGGGCAACGGTACGATCGACAGCGTTGACCAGGGCAGTGGCGATGACCAGATGACCGTCACCGGTGGCACCGTCACCGGCGTGGTGGCGCAGGGCAGTGGCCGCGATGATTTCGTCATGAGTGGCGGCACGATCGGCGCGCTGCAGCAGGGCGACAACATCGATACCTTCCGCATGAGCGGTGGCCGCATCGTCGGTGCGTTCGAAGATGGCGACCAGGCCTGGATGACCGCAGGCCGCATCGGCCGCGTCAACATGAAGCTGGACAAGAACCTGTGGGACCAGTCCGGCGGCACCGTGGACGGCAACGTGGTGACTGGCTTCGACACCGACACCATCATCATCTCGGGCACCGCCTACATCGGCGGCAACATCAGCGTCAGCGGCGGCAACGACAGCGTGACCATCACCGACGGTACCGTGCGCGGGCAGGTACTGCTCAGTATCGGCGATGACACCTTCAACTGGAGCGGCGGTGGCATTGTCTACGGTGCGATCGACATGGGCCCAGACAACGACGTGGCCAACCTCAGCAACCTCAACCAGGGCAACCTGGGTGCGGTGCCGCTGTTCGACGGTGGCAGTGGCATCGACCAGCTCAACCTGAGCAACGTCAAGACCGCAGGCGTGGGCCGTTACCAGAACTGGGAGACGATCAGCCTGGCCAACAGCACCGAGCTGAGCTTCGATGGCGATCTGGTGCTGGGCGACAGCGTTACCGGCACCGGCACGCTGACGGTGGATGACACCAGTACCGTGTACGCGGGCAGTGGGGGACATGCCATCCGCCCGTTCAACAGCGCTGCACTGGTGGAGATGGTCAATGCCGGGCGTATCGACCTGACCGGTACCGGCGCGGGCGACGTGTTCACCGTGCGTGGCAACTACCGTGGTGACGGCGGGGGCCTGTACCTGCGTACCGTGCTGGGCGCGGACAACTCCCCCAGCGATCGCCTGGTGATCGATGGCGGTACCGCCACCGGGACCACCGGCATCGGCGTACTCAATGCCGGCGGCAGCGGCGCGGCCACGCTGGCCGACGGCATCCTGGTGGTGCAGGCATTGAATGGTGGCCGCACCGCGCCGGGCGCGTTCTCGCTGTTTGCACCGGTCGCGGCCGGCGCCTACGAGTACTTCCTGTTCAAGGGCGGTGTCAGTGCCGGCACCAGCGAGAACTGGTACCTGCGTTCGACGCTGGTGACCGGCCCGACGCCGGCACCCAACGGTGGTGGCAGCGCCACCCCACCGCCGCTGACGCCGCCGGTGGCACCACCGCCCCCCATTGCCCCGGCGCCGCCACCGCCGCCCGAAGGCGCCATCGATCCGGACCTGACCGCAGGCGAGACCGCACCACCGCCGCCGCCGCCGGAACCGGCGCCCGTGGCACCGCCCAGCGATCCGGCGGTGCCGGACGTGCCGGTGGCCGGCGGTGCATTGCCCGGTACCGGTGCACCGCCGACGCCGGGTGCACGCCCGGCCGAAGGTGCGGTGGTACCGCTGTACCGCGTGGAGACCGCCGCCTACGCGGTGGTGCCGCCGCTGCTGCGCGAGACCTCGCTGGCCAGCCTCGGTACCTTCCACGAGCGGCAGGGCGAACAGCGCCTGCTGTACAACCAGGGCGCATTCCGCACCGCCTGGGGCCGCCTGGTGGGGCAGAGCAGCGAGATCCACTGGAAGGGCGATGCGCAGCCCGGCTTCGATGGCGACGTGATGGGCCTGCAGGCCGGCCTCGACGTGTGGGCTGCGGCGTCTGATAGCCATCGCAACCAGATCGGCGTGTTCGTCGGCCGCACCCGCGCGCAGGGCAAGACCACCGGCCTGGCACTGGGCTGGGAAAACGTGCAGGTAGGCCAGAACCGTTTGGACGACAAGCACGCGGGCCTGTACTGGACGTTCACCGACAGCAGCGGTGCCTATATCGACGCCGTGGCGATGCAGAGCCGCTACGACGGCCGCGTACGTTCCTCGCGCGGGCTCGGCTTCGGCCTGAGCGGCGACGGCACCAGTGTGTCGGTGGAGGCTGGCAAGCCGCTGCTGCACTTCGGTCAGTCCGCATGGTGGCTGGAACCGCAGCTGCAGGTGATCTGGCAGCGCACCTCGCTGGACGACCGCCGCGATGAAGTGTCGAGCGTGCGCTTCGACAACGACAACGCCTGGACCGGCCGCATCGGCCTGCGCCTGGCCGGTGATTACCAGCTGGCCGACAACGGCTGGCAGCCGTACTTCAAGCTCAACTACTGGCACGGCCGTTCCGGCGAGGATCGCATCCGCTTCGACGACGACGTGATCATCAATTCGCAGCGCTCGCGTGCATTGGAAGCCGGCGTGGGTGTGGTCGGGCGCTTCAACCGCACCATCAGTGCGTACGCCGTGGCCGACTATACGCGCGAGCTGGGTGGCGACCGCAACGAGAAGCGCCGCATCATCGAAGGCAACATCGGCTTGCGTGCGGACTGGTAGCGCGCGGTGTGGATGTCATGGCCCGCCCTGGTGGGTGTCGACCTTGGTCGGCACGAATCCCACCGACGCCATGAGCACAGCGCAGCCGAGCGTAGGCTCGGCTCTACGACAACGGCGCGCCCGCATCCGGCTCCACCAACGCTCCGGCATGATCGGCCAGCACCACCACCGCATGCAGCAGCCCTTCCTCCACCTGCGGTGGACACTGCGCCTGCGCACCATCCATCTCGCGCGCCGACTGCGCCGCCAGCAACACGCCCCCACACGCAGACACTGCCGCCAGGCAGCGCGTTGCCTCGGCCAGTTCCCGGCTGCGCGCCTCGCTGAGTTGCCGCTCGCGCCACGCCTGGCCGTCGGCCCCGTGGCTGTTTGCGATGCCGCGCAACCGGGCGAAGAACGCCGACGGCGGCGCCTGTTCGTCGGCTTCGGTGAGCGCATCTTCCAGCGCTTCGGCTGCCGTAGTGGACAGCTGCAGGTCGGGCAATGCAGCACCGAGCAGTGCCTGCAGGCGTGGATAGGTGGGGTAGGGCGTGTTCATGGCAGCAACCTCACAAGGCAAGGCCACCTGCGGGATGCAAGGTGGCGGGCGGTGCGGGTTGGCGTGCCGGTGAAGCTCTTCACGAGGAATGACGCCGGCGGATCGGGGATCCCCACGCACCGCCCGCCGCAGAACGACGGACGGTGCATTGTTCGGGCCGGCAACGACGTTGCAAGCCCGCTCGTGAAAAGCTTCATTCAGGACGCCAATCCCGGTCAGCGCAGGAAGCGCCGACGGGGGCCACCTTGGCGCGTTGTGCGCCGCGATGACATGGGCAAAGTTGCAATGTGGTGACTGCACGCAAGCCGCTTTGCTGCAACCAGCGACCGGGCCGGATACGACAGTTCGCGCGTGGCGCAAGCGATCATGCCCCGGTTATGCTGCGGTCCTGACTCAACGACAAGGAAGCGTCGCATGCAGGTTCGCAAGGGAGTGCGTCGCATCGGCGCGCTGATGTTCGTGTTGCTGGCGACCGGCGCCATGGCCGATACGCCAAGCACGGTCGAGGTGCCCTCGCCGGAGGCCCTGGCCGAGATCCTCAGCCTGCTTGAACGCCAGGCGCTGTATCGCGATCGGGTGGACTGGCCCGCCATCCGCATCCGCCTGCAATCGGCGCAGGGCGACTCCGCGCAACGGCTGGCCGTTCTGCGCGAAGCCATTGCGCTCAGCACCGGCCACCATGGTGCATGGACCACGACCCAGCGCCAGCGTGAATCCCTTGCGCGCGCGCAGCAGGCCGGTGCCGCCGCCGTGGACCGGGCCAAGGCCGTCGATGCGGTGGATGCGCGCATCGGCTGGGTGGTCATCGAGGGCTATGCCCCTATGCCCGGCGCGACGCCGCAGGAGAAATTCCGCCAGGACATCCAGCGCGCCGCGCGGTGGCAGCAGGTAATCCGTAGCAAGGACGACGGCATGCGCTGTGGCTGGATCGTCGACCTGCGTGACAACAGCGGTGGCAACATGTGGCCGATGCTGCTGGGCATGGCACCGTTGCTGCGCACCTCGGTGGTGAACAACGAAGATGTGGGAGCGTTCGAAGCCGCACAGGGGCCGGAGCGCTGGACGTTGACCGCGACCGCTGTACAGCGTGCAGGCAAGTCGGTGCTGGACTTCGGCCAGTCCGGCTATGTGCTGCGGCAGCCCGGCGCGCCGGTGGCGGTGCTGTTCGGGCCGCGCACCGGCAGTTCGGGCGAGGCCTCGGTGCTGGCGTGGCGTGGTCGTCCGCAGACGAGGAGTTTCGGTCAGCCTACTGCGGGTGTCTCCACTGGCAATGTCGTGCACACGCTTGCCGATGGCAGTCGCCTGCTGCTGACCACCAGCGTGATGCGGGACCGCAATGATCGTGGCGATGGCTTGAAGATCGAGCCCGACCAGCGCGTCGAGGGTGACGCCGCCACCGTGGCCGCCGCCCAGGCCTGGCTGCTGGCCCAGCCCGCCTGCCAGGGCACCCGGTCATGATCCTGATCGGCCAGCAGGAACGGGTGCTGATCGTCGGCCCCACCGAGGCGCACCACTGCCTGCGCTGCCAGACGGAAACCGAGTTCGCCCCGCAGCTGCGCTACAGGATGGCGCGCATCGACCTGCTGTTCGGCTTCACCTACCAGCGCCGCTACGAGCTGGCCTGCACCCGCTGCGAGCACGGCTGGGTGCTCGATACCGAGACCATGGACCAGCAGCTGGGCGGGGTGCCGATCCCGTGGCGGCACCGCTTCGGCCTGCCGTTGATGCTGGTGGTGGTGGCGGGGCTGGCGGTGGCCGGATGGATGTGGCGGCACCTGTATGCCTCCTAGAAAGAGGGCGGGCCGACATGGCCTTAGCAGGTCGTTCCAGCGGGCGCTAGCCTCGGGTGGGGCCAAGCAATCCACGCTGGCCTAGCCCATGCGGATCGCTGTTCGGGTCTGCTCTTGGGTTTGCTCTTGTTGAGCGACCTGCTGTGCCTGCCAAATCTGCTCGGCCTTGGCGAGCGACTGTTCTACGGGTGTATTGACGGCCTCGCTGACCGCGATCGACGCCCGCAGGTGTGCCGGATTGTCGAGCGCTCCCTGCACGACGAACATGCGAGGGCCTGAACCATCGCTGGGAGGATTGCCCAAGACAACATGATCGACGCGTTCCAGGCCGCTGCGCCTGGCCGTTGCAAGCAGGCTGGCCGTCATCCGCTCGCTGGTTTCATCGAAGCTGCGCCCGTGCTTGGCATCCACGGCAGATACACCGTCGCGAATCTGCCGGTAGAGCGCATGGTCGGGGTGGCCTTCCGTTCGGGGATCCAGGCCTGCCTTGTCCAAGGTTGATTCGATTCTTTCCTGCAATGGGCTCTTGGGAGCGAAGCCTGGGTTGCTTAGAGAGGGCGAGCCCTTTTCGGTTGTCTCATGGACCAGACGCTCCCCAGGCTTCAATGCACTTTCTGCGCGCTGCACGGCTTCGGCTTCGCGACGGGCGTACGCTCCGGCTTCCTCAGTGCCGCGAAGGTAATTGACCCCGTCGCGCAGGAGTCCAGGGCCACCGCCGACAAGTACGGTCGCCCCCAGCCGCAACTGGTGGATGTCTTTGCGATACTCCGCTATCCGGCGTAGGTCCTCGGCATCAGTGATCCGCGCCTCGGGGTCGTCCAGTACGGACTGCACTGGGCCCTTGTCGGTCATACGGTCAATGAAGTGAACCATTCGATGGGAATCACCCAACTGGACCGCAACCGCAGCGGACATGACATGGCCGCTTTTCATCCCAAGCGATACGAGCGAGGCGATGCGCTGGCCCTGCTCGGCATCGCGCAAGACTCCCAGTTCCTTGGGGAGTGCGTACATCTCAACCTTGCCGTAATGAGGGCCGGCCGCACTAACCAGGTCGCCCGCCATCACATGGTTGGTGAAGGGCGCCGCATTGGCCGGCTGGCCTTCAGGCAGGCGATACGCCAACCCTGCAGCGCCGTAGGGATTGAAGGCGTCGCCAGGAAGATTGTAATGGTGGGCACTGATCTGCGCGAGTGCGCCGCCTAGGGAATGTCCAGTGACGTACACCGGACCGTATCCGTTTTCCTCAGCTTGCTTGATTGCCTGCTTGGTCAGTACGAGGGCATCATCAATCTGTGCGTTGACTCTGGCGCTGACCATCGCTGCGTCGACGCCGCCATCAAGTATGGCCTGGCGATCAAACTCGGTGCCTCGATGGGCGATGATGATCTCGTTGGTCTTGATGTTCCGGTACACAACCCCTTGATAGCCGCTGGCTGCGTCACGTCGCCCTAGAACTTCGAAGTCTTCGCCCTCAACGCGCAGCGATTCCTTATCGCCTGGAGCTGGATGTGACGGTGGAGAGTAGGCTGCATTGGCCAGGGCTGCATTGGTTAGAGGTCTCATGGGACGATTCCTTTCGAAGGAGACGATATCTCTATGGCAAAGTACTTCTGCTTCTCGATATCAGACAATCTGTCGTAGCTATACTGGGACTGCGTTCGCACCCACCCCGGGGTCGAACTCTTTGTTTGCAGGGTCATCTGACTGTCTGCGTACGAAATCGACGTGAGTAGTTTCTTCAGTTCGAGATGGTGGACGGCAACTGATATGAAGCCTTCGCGTCCCTCGGAAATGACTGGGAATGAAGCTCGAATGATGCTGGGTTTCCATTCGCATGGCCCGCGCCCGTAATAGTCAGCGACTGCCATGCCGTCCTCGAACACGGTGCTGCTGAACTCGGTCGCACTGACGCGTTGTACTGGGAACTCTACTGACTGCCGTTGGGGGGCGTACTGCACACCCTCGTAGTTGTTGATCGGTGGGAGGCAGAGCGGATCTATCTCGTAGGAGACGAAAACCTTCGGGAGGGTAAGCTCCACAGGCGCATCGTGGACCCGGATCACAATCGGTAGCGCATCCTTGGGTGCAGGATTCTCGCGATAGACCGGGTATGAGCGTTCCTTGTTGCACCCAGAAACGGCCAGTGTGATCAAGGCGATCAACGCCACGTGAGTGAGGGGGGGGGAGGGTTTCAGCATGAGCGGTCCATGTCGCTTATTGAGGTAGGCGCCTCTTCAGCGTTACTACGGGGCACGGTTCTCTGCGCGTGACGATACCGGCAGGATTGCCCTGATCCTTGATCGGCTGGACAGGAGGGATGGCCGAGGAAGACGACGCGATGTCCCGCGTTAAGGGGCACATGCGACAGGTTGCGCCGCTCGTGCTGCCAGCTTCCTTGGCCTCCATCTATGCATGCCTGTGGCGCGAGGCCTTGCGAGGTAGCGTTCATCGGCGTTCCATTGCTCTACGTCATACGACTATACGACCCGCTCCAGCCGTGCTCAAAGCTCTTGGTCATGCCAGTCTCAACGTCCTTCCAGGATTGAGTGGTGCGGCGCCGGCACGCAGCCACAAGCGAATCGGACACATTGACGGTTTCGTCAAACTGTTGGAGCAGGTCTTAACAGTTACCTCGTCGAACGGTTCAGGGGCGAGCAGCGTTCGCAGAATCAGCGGCCGGCCGAATCCTGCCCGCCATGCTTTCCCCCCAAGGCCATCAAGATTTCCGCGGCCCCGATTCCCTTTGGCTGGATCCAGACCGGTGAACGCTGGGCGCTTTGGTACAACGGTCGCCGACGCCCCGCGTGTCCCTGCCAATGCGCTGTCGTGCCTCACCCTAGGCCTGTTAAAGTCTGCCCTGCAACCACGTACCGGAACCGACCATGGACCACGACACCCCGTTCGAACCCCTCAACGACCTCGAGGTGCGCCTGCTGCAGGCCCAGGACGGCACGCTGACCGCAGCGCAGTTCCTCGACGGCCTGCTGACCTCGACGGCGTTCGTGCTGCTGGACAAGGCCATCGGCGAAGATGGCGCCTGGGACGAGAGCATCTCGCCGTTGGTGCTGACCAGCGAGAGCGGCGAGCCGATGTTCGCGGTGTTCACGGCCCCCGAGCGCGCCGGCCTGTGGCACGAGCAGCTGCCGCAGTTCGCGCATGCCATGCCGATCGCGGTGCAAGCGCTGCTGGCCGGTATCGGCGACGGCGTCGGCCTGGTGCTGAACCCGGGCCTGGACGTGGGCATGGAGATGATTCCCGATGCCGTGGCCCAGCTGAAGCAGCGGGCGGCGGCGATCACCCGCGGCATGGCGCATTGAAGGCAGCGATTTAGGGGTGCCGGCCAGCGGAGCGGCCGGCACTACCAGGTGCTTCAGCGGGCAGCGGCAATCGCCTTCACCCGCGCCTTGGCCAGCGCTTCGCCGATGGCCGGGCCCTTCAGATGGGTGGTATCCAGATCCCTGGCCTGCACTGACAGCGCTGCCCGGTGCAGGCGCTTGAGCGTTTCGCCCTGCGGGTAGTCGGCATCCTCGAAACCGAGCCGGCCGCGCTTGTCGGCCTCGCAGCACAACGCGATGCGGGCCACGCGTTCCGGCCGGCGCAGCGCATCACAGCGGCCCAGCAGTTCCAGCACGGTGGCATCGCGTAGTTCGTCGATGCGGTGCACGTTCAAGTGCTCGCGGCAGACCGCTTCGGCCAGCTGCTGGTGCTCGGCGGGAATCTTCAACCGCGCACACAGTGCCTTCAGCGGCTTGATGCCGCGCTGCTCGTGCATGATGTGGCGCGGCCATTCCTCCGGCGGGGTCAGGCCCTTGCCGAGATCGTGGGTGAGCGCGGCGAAGCCGACCAGGTCATCACCCGGCGCCAGTTTCGCGGCCATGTCGCTGACCATTTCCTGGTGGATGCCGGTATCGACCTCGGGGTGGAACTCGGCACGTTGCGGCACGCCGTACAGCGCTTCCAGCTCGGGCAGGATCGGGCCCAGGGCATGCGCATCGTGCAGCGTGCGCAGGAAGGCGGAGGGCCGCTCACTGACCAGCGCCTTGCGCAGTTCCTGCCAGACGCGCTCCGGCACCAGCGCGTCCAGCTCGCCACTGGCGGCGACCTCGCGCATCAGCGCCATGGTCTCTTCGGCGACGGTAAAGCCCAGCGGTGCGAAGCGCGCCATGAAACGGGCCGCGCGCAGCACGCGCAATGGATCTTCGACGAACGCAGGACCGACATGGCGCAGCACGCGTTGCTCGATATCGCGCACACCGCCGTAGGGATCGACCAGCGTGCCGGTGTCTTCGTCGCAGGCAATCGCGTTGATGGTGAAGTCGCGGCGCTGCAGGTCTTCTTCCAGCGTTACGGCCGGATCAGCATCCACCACGAAGCCGCGATAGCCGCGGCCGGATTTGCGCTCGGTGCGCGCCAGTGCGTATTCCTCACCCGTGTTCGGGTGCAGGAACACCGGGAAGTCACGGCCAACCGCAGTGTAGCCCTGCGCTTCCATCTGCGCGGGCGTGGCGCCAACCACCACCCAGTCATGGTCGCCGGCAGGGCGCTGCAGCAGGCGGTCGCGCACGGCGCCGCCGACAAGATAGATCTTCATGGGGGAATGATCGCACGGCCGGC
>NZ_KV791354.1:0-1055 GCF_001807895.1 Stenotrophomonas sp. HMSC10F07 | reverse complement strand
GTAGCGCCGGGCCATGCCCGGCGAGCGCAGCGGCCGCCCGGATTGGCGGTGGGCGAGGGGGCCTGAATCGGGGACAATAGCGTCCCCGCCGCCCCACGCCTGCCCCCGATGAACGATTCCGCCCCCCAGCATCCTGCCCGCATCCTTGATGGCCGCCGTATCGCCGAGGACCTGCTCGACAGCCTGAAGGTGCGCGTCGACGCCCGCGTGGCCGCCGGTGGCAGCCGTCCGGGCCTGGCCGTGGTGCTCGTCGGTGGCGACCCGGCCTCGACCGTGTATGTGCGCAACAAGCGCCGTGCCGCCGAGAAGGTCGGCATCGAGGCGCATGACTACGATCTGCCGGCCGGGACCACCGAAGCCGAGCTGCTCGAGCTGATCGACCAGCTCAACGCCGATCCGAAGATCAACGGCATCCTGATCCAGCTGCCGCTGCCGGGCATCCCCGACGCGCGCCGGCTGATCCAGCGCATCGACCCGCGCAAGGACGTGGACGGCTTCCACCCGGAAAACGTCGGCCACCTGGCGCTGCGCGAGTTCGGCCTGCGCCCGTGCACCCCGCGCGGCATCACCACGCTGCTGGGCCACACCGACCAGCCGGTGCGTGGCCGCAACGCCACCATCGTCGGCGTGAGCAACCACGTCGGCCGGCCGATGGGCCTGGAGCTGCTGATTGCCGGGTGCACCGTGACCAGCTGCCACAAGTTCACCCCCAAGGACGTGCTGGAACAGGCCGTGCGCAACGCCGACATCCTGGTGGTGGCGGTGGGCCGCCCGGGCATCGTGCCGGGCGAATGGGTGAAGCCGGGCGCGGTGGTGATCGATGTGGGTATCAACCGCTTGGATGACGGCCGGTTGGTGGGCGATGTTGGGTTTGAAGCGGCGGCCCAGCGGGCCAGCTGGATCACCCCGGTGCCGGGTGGCGTGGGCCCGATGACCGTGGCCACGTTGATGCAGAACACCCTGGAAGCGGCGGAAGCCTCCTGAGGGTAGCGCCGGGCCATGCCCGGCGGATGTTTGCGGCGCCGCTGCGCTCGCCGGGCATGGCCCGGCGCTAC
>NZ_KV791353.1:14015-21112 GCF_001807895.1 Stenotrophomonas sp. HMSC10F07 | reverse complement strand
CGTCCACCGCCACCGCCGCCGCGCGCGTCGGCAGCGCCGTGAACACCACCGAACCCGGGCGACCTGGCTTCCGCGCCATCGTTCCGCCAGCGCCCAAGGGCCGCAGCCCCTGGGGCCAGGCCACGGCCAGCGAACCGACCCCGCGCCCGGCCAGCGTGCGCCCCGGCGAGGCCACGTTGCCCACCGCCCCGCGCGCCTACACCGACATCAAGAGCTACCACGCCCATATCTATTTCGATGAGGACAGCTTCGAGAAGGCAGCCCTGCTGCGGCGCTGGGCCGCCGAGCGCTTCCCGGTGGAGCTGGGCAACTGGAACCTGGAGCCGCGCGGCCCGCACGTCACGCCCTCTTTCTACTTCGGCTTCACCAACGACCTGCTGCCGGTGCTGGTGCCCTGGCTGCAGCTCAACAGCCTGGGGCTGACCATCCTGATCCACCCCAATACCGGCGACGGTCGCGCCGATCACCTGTATTACGCCTTGTGGGTGAACCGCGCGCAGCCGGTGAACGCCTACAACTGGCCGGCGCCACAACCGGGGGAACAGGAGCCGTTGGAGGAGGTATTCCCGAACGTGGTGCCGACGGTGCCGCTGGAAACCTGAGCGGATGTCCGATTGGGGCGCTGGGGGTGTGCAGCGCACCTTGGGCAGCCCCCTCGGTGGCTGCGTAGCTTGCTGCGCACCGCACTTCCTTCATCCACGCATGGCGTGGATCTACCGCATCATGGGCCGTTGGGGCATCGCCCCTCGCCCGGCCCTGCCGTGATCGTCGGCCTATGTGCTCGCATCCACCGCCTGCAAGACGTTCAGCGCGCCTTGATCCAGCGCCCGCCGTACGGCGACAAGCCCTGCAGCCAATTTCAAACGGACGATTGAAACGCTGCAAACTTCGCCGAACTGGACAGCATCCGCCGGTTCCGCCAGACTGCCGCCCTTTCCCGTCTTCCGGATCCCATGGCGAAGCTGCTGGTCCTGCACGGCCCCAACCTCAACCTGCTCGGCACCCGCGAGCCGGAGGTGTACGGCCACACCACGCTGGCCGACATCGACCAGGCCCTGGCCGCGCAGGCATCCGCTGCCGGGCACGCCGTGGAGAGCCTGCAGTCCAACGCCGAGCATGTGCTGGTCGACCGCGTGCAGGCTGTGCGCAACGACGGAACCGCTTTCATCCTGATCAACCCCGCCGCCTTCACCCACACCTCGGTGGCCCTGCGCGATGCGCTGGCAGCGGTGGCGGTGCCGTTCATCGAGATCCATCTGTCCAACCCGCATACCCGCGAACCCTTCCGCCAGCACAGCTACTTCAGTGACAAGGCGGTGGGCGTGGTGTGCGGCTTCGGTGCCGACAGCTACCGCTACGCGATGGACGCGGCGCTGCTGCGCGTATCCGCCACCTGATTGTCGACCCGGGCGCCCACGGCGCTCTCCTCACCTAGATAGAAACCAAAGAGGCCCTCATGGATCTGCGCAAAATCAAGAAACTGATCGACCTGCTGGAAGAGTCGAACCTGGCTGAAATCGAAATCAAGGAAGGCGAAGAGTCGGTGCGCCTGTCGCGCGCTCCGGTCGCTGGTTATGCCGCGCCGGTCGCAGCTCCGGTGTACGCCGCCCCGGCGGCGCCGGCGGCGCAGGCGATGCCGATGCAGTCGCCGACCGAAGCCTCCACCGGCGGCACCGCCAAGCCGGGCCCGGCGCTGCCGGAAGGCCATGTGCTGCGCTCGCCGATGGTCGGCACGTTCTATGCCTCGTCCGCCCCGGACAAGCCGGCCTTCGTCACCGTGGGCCAGCAGGTCAAGGAAGGCGAAACCCTGGCCATCATCGAAGCGATGAAGATGTTCAACCCGATCGAAGCCGACACGTCCGGCACCATCGTCGCCATCCTCGGCGAGAACGGCCAGCCGGTGGAGTTCGACCAGCCGCTGTTCGTGATCGGCTGAGGGGCGCGCCATGCTCGACAAAGTCGTCATCGCCAACCGAGGGGAGATCGCGCTGCGCATCCTGCGCGCGTGCCATACCCTCGGCATCCGCACGGTGGCCGTGCACTCCACGGTCGACCGCAACCTCAAGCACGTGGCCATGGCCGACGAGTCGGTCTGCATCGGTCCGGCGCCGTCGCCGCAGAGCTACCTCAACATCCCGGCACTGATCGCCGCTGCTGAAGTCACCGACGCCCAGGCCATCCACCCGGGCTACGGCTTCCTGTCGGAGAACGCCGACTTCGCCGAGCGCGTGGAAGAGTCGGGCTTCATCTTCATCGGCCCCAAGGCTGACACCATCCGCATGATGGGTGACAAGGTCGAAGCCATCCGCGCGATGAAGGCCGCCGGCGTGCCGTGCGTGCCCGGTTCGGGCGGCCCGCTGGGCGATGACATCGTCGCCAACACCAAGATCGCCCGTGAGATCGGTTATCCGGTCATCATCAAGGCGGCCGGCGGTGGTGGTGGCCGTGGCATGCGCGTCGTGCACGCCGAAGCCTCGCTGAAGACCTCGATCGAAACCACCAAGAGCGAGGCCAAGGCCGCGTTCGGCAATGGCGAGGTCTACATGGAGAAGTTCCTGGAGAACCCGCGCCACGTGGAGATCCAGGTGCTGGCCGACGGCCAGGGCAACGCCATCCACCTCGGCGAACGCGATTGCTCGATGCAGCGCCGCCACCAGAAGGTGGTGGAAGAAGCACCGGCACCGGGCATCACCGCCGAACAGCGCGAGCAGATCGGCAAGGTGTGCACCGAAGCCTGCATCCGCATCGGCTACCGCGGCGCGGGCACGTTCGAGTTCCTGTACGAGGACGGCCGCTTCTACTTCATCGAAATGAACACCCGCATCCAGGTGGAACATCCGGTCACCGAAATGGTCACCGGCATCGACCTGGTGGCCGAGCAGCTGAAGATCGCCGCTGGCCAGAAGCTGTCGATCAAGCAGAGCGACGTGGTACTGACCGGCCATGCCATCGAGTGCCGCATCAACGCCGAAGATGCTGAGACCTTCGTGCCGAGCCCGGGCACCATCACCGGCTTCCATCCGCCGGGCGGCCCCGGCGTGCGCGTGGATACCCACATCTACAGTGGCTATCGCGTGCCGTCCAACTACGACTCGATGATCGGCAAGCTGATCGTGCACGGCCCGGACCGCGAAACCGCCATCGCCCGCATGCGGGTGGCGCTGAGCGAGATGGTGGTCGATGGCATCAAGACCAACATCGCCCTGCAGCAGCGGATCATGCGCGACAAGGGTTTCCAGGCCGGTGGACAGAACATCCACTATCTGGAAAAGCGCCTTGCCGAGCGCAAGAACAAGCCGATCGCGCTGACCTGATCGTCACCCGATGCTGGACATGGAAAGGGCGGGGATATCCCCGCCCTTTTCTGTTTTCCTTCCGGCAGCGCCGAGCCGTTCCCGGCTTGCGGGCGAGTGCAGCCGAGCATGGCTCGGCTCTACTGATGCGGCCTCAGCGCGCGTCCGCCGCCGTCGGCCGGAATCTGCGAATTGGCCAGCGGCCGCACGCCATTGGGCGAGGTCGGATCGACGATCACCATGGTCTCGGTCGAGCCATCCGGCCACACTACCTGGAAGGTGCTGCCAGCCGGCAGTGAAGCGAACGGCATGCCCGTCTGCGCGCGATAGACCGCAGCGACCTGGCTGGCGCCGGCGCGGCGCACGTCTTCCTGCGCCTTCACCGTGGTCAGTTCCACCTTCGACAGATGCCGGTACCGATCCTCGTAGGTATCGATCATCAGCAGGCCGACCGCACCGGCAGAGTAGGCCACGAACAGCGCCACCCAGAACCAGAACTTGGCCCCATGCAGGAATCGACGGTAATTCATCGCCCGTCCCTCTTTCCAATCAATCGCTTGATCCATTCCTTCATTTTCCCAGCACCTTGCCGCGATACCGCAGCGTCATACACGAAATCCCGGAAATCCTGCGCTCCATCCTGCGAACAGATCCCTCCGTTCGCACAAAAACTGTTGACCAGCACGCTGTCCGCTCCACACGGTAGACCGAGTTCGCAGGCCGCAAGCCGCCATGCAAGCTCACTGAGCTGTTCGCCCGCCACCAGGCCGTCGAGTGCGCTGTCACCGGCGGCACGCACGCCCATGCCCGGCGCGATCGCCATATAGGCCTCCGGGTCACGCGAAGTACGCACGCGCTCGACCAGGTCGCGGCGGTACTCGGCACTGTCATGCAACGGCTCACCCTCGGCGAACAACGATGCTTCTGCGGCCAGGTTGCCCTGCGCGGCCGCCTTGCGGCGTTCGGCCAGCACCAGCGCAGCGCCCAGCTTGTCGCCCGGAACGAAGCCGCCACACCGCTGCGCCACGCGCTCGCGGGCCTCGATCATCGCCGGCGCCGCGATCAGGCCCAACCCGCTCAACACGTTGTTGTCCAGGCGGTAACCACCCGGATCGAGTGCGTACTGCGCGCAATAGTCATACACGCGGCTGAGCATCCAGCGCGCTTCATGGTTACCTGTATCGGCCTGCACGCGCAGTCGCTGGGCGTAGGCGTACAGATCGCTGGCATCTTCGATGTCAGCGCGGAGGTCCAGCGGCAGGCCCGACGGCAGCGTGTTGCCGCGCTCGACGGTGGCCAGCCGGCGCGCCAGGGCTTCCGGCACCACCGGCAACGCCGCTCCGCTGTCGCGGCTGGCCACGACGGTCGGCAGGTCCGGCGACGGTGATGCCACGCCCGCCGCATGGCCGCTGGCCCGGTACCCGGCCACGCCCAGCACGGCCACCGCCGGCAGCACGAGCAACCAGGTTTTCAGGGTCGGGGCGAAGGCCATCGGCGGCGGTGAGCGTTCACGGCGCACAGGAAAGTGCCGAGTTTAGCAAGGCCCGGCAGGCCTGTCTGAACTGCCCCCGTTCATCTCAGGGCGGCATCTCAGGCAATACGGAGACGCCCCGATGGTCTAGCATGGCCCCCTTTCCCGTGATTGCCCCCACCGCCATGCCGTTCCTGGAACTGACCCTGCGCTGCACCGAAGCCACCCAGCCCCGCTATGAAAATGCGCTGGAGGACGTCGGCGCACTGGCCGTGACCCTGCTCGATGCCGAAGCCGACACCAGCAACGAACAGGCCATCCTCGAACCCGGCGTGGGTGAAACGCCGCTGTGGGACACCCTGGTGCTGAGCGCACTGTTCCCCGCCGACAGCAATGCGCTGTTGCTGCTGGCCGCGCTGGAATCATTCGATCCGGAACTGGACTGGAGCAACGGCAGCTTCCGCGCCGTCGAGGATGAAGACTGGGAACGCGCCTGGCTGGACCAGTTCCAGCCGATGGATTTCGGCAGCCGTACCTGGATCGTGCCGTGGAACCATGAACTGCCGGACGCCGCGCAGGCCGCCGATGCCGCCGTGGTGCGGCTGGACCCGGGCCTGGCCTTCGGCTCGGGCACCCACCCGACCACCGCCCTGTGCCTGCGCTGGCTGGACCAGCTGGCCGTGGACGGCCAGTTGCAGGGCCAGCGCGTGCTCGACTTCGGCTGCGGCTCGGGCATCCTCGCCCTGGCCGCGCTGAAGCTCGGTGCCGCCGAAGCGATCGGCGTGGACAACGATCCACAGGCACTGGTCGCCACCGCCGACAATGCCGAGCGCAACGGCGAGCAGGCGCGCATGCACGTGTACCTGCCGCAGGACGAACCGGTCGCCACCTACCCGATCGTGGTCGCCAACATCCTTGCCTCGGCACTGGACGCGTTGGCCGAGCTGCTGGCCGCGCGCGTTGCCGTCGGGGGCCGCATCGCCCTGTCGGGCATCCTGCAGGGCCAGGAAGGCGAACTGCTGCAGCGCTACGCCGCGTGGTTCGACGACCTGCATGCGACCCAGGATGGCGACTGGATGCGCATCACCGGCATACGCCGCGCCTGATCGTGATTGAATGACCGCTGGATCCGAGCCCGCACCCTGAGCATGTCCGAGCCGAACCCGCCGCGCCGCCCGTTGGCCACCTTCCTGCGCCCCGCGTCGGAAGGCGAGGCTGCACCTGCGACCGATTCACGCACGCCCGACCCGGCGATGGATGACATCCCGCCAGCCCAAGCCCGCGCCCCCCTCGAAGCGGCGTTGCCACCGATGGCGGAAACGCGACAGTGCGATGACATCGTCAACCCCGACGAAGCGGCCGTGATCGAACCCGTCCTTGCCGCTCCGGTCCCGCAGGCCGTGGCCGGAGATGCACCCAGTTTCCTGGGCACCTCGCGGCCACGCGCACTGCCGACGCCACGCTGGCACTGGGGGCTGGTCGCCGGACTGGCACTGCTGCTGGTCCTGCAGAGTGTTCTGGCCGATCGTGCGCGACTGGCCGCCGACGCCGGCAACCGCGCCTGGCTGGGCGCACTGTGCGGCGTATTGCGCTGCAGCCTGCCGGCCTGGCATGAACCCACCGCGTTCACCATGACCAGCCGCGAGATCCGCCCCGTGCCGGGCCAGGCCGGCGTACTGCAGGTGCAGGCCAGCATCCGCAACGATGCGCGCTGGGCACAGGCCTGGCCGGATCTGCGCCTGTCGCTGTCCGATGCCGATGGCCGGGTGATCGGCAGCGGCGTGTTCGCACCGGCGCAGTACCTCGGCGAGAACCCCGGCGCGGCCGTGCTGGAACCTGGCCAGAGTGCACGCATTGCGTTCCGCGTGCAGGAACCCGCCGCATCCACCGTCGCATTCACCTTCGACTTCCTCTGAGCAGGATAGAGGCGACCAGCCGTGGCAGGTCGGGCACGCTCGCGCTAGACTGGCCGCCACCACCTCGTCCGGCCGCGCGCTCCGCGCGCACGGGCCAACCGAATCGGGAACCCCCTTGAACGCTGTCCTCTCTCGTCCTGACAACAGTCGTGGCGCTCCCCGGCCACCGCTGCGTGAACACGTCGCCCAGTCCGTGCGCCGCTACCTGCGTGACCTTGATGGCTGCGACGCGGACGATGTCTACGAGATCGTGCTGCGCGAGATGGAAATCCCGCTGTTCGTGGAAGTGCTCAACCACTGCGAAGGCAACCAGAGCCGCGCCGCGGCGATGCTGGGCATCCACCGCGCCACCCTGCGCAAGAAGCTGAAGGAATACGGCATCAGCGCGTAAGCGCGCGTGGGTAGTGCCGGCCGCTG
>NZ_KV791353.1:0-13995 GCF_001807895.1 Stenotrophomonas sp. HMSC10F07 | reverse complement strand
GGCCGCTGGCCGGCAACCCCATGAACGATGGCAGGAAGTTGCAGTTGCCGGCCAGCGGCCGGCACTACCGGTGGATCCACGCCATGTGGATGGAAGCCCGGCAAAGTCAACCGCCCCCGCCCGTCAGTAGATCCACGCCATGCGTGGATGAAGGCCCGGTAGGATCACCCGCCCCCGCCCGCCTTCCAGTAATACCGCACCACATGGAAGAACACGGGCGCGGCGAAGCACACCGAATCCAGCCGGTCGAGCATGCCGCCATGGCCCTCGATCATGTGGCCCCAGTCCTTGATGCCACGGTCGCGCTTGATCGCCGACATCACCAGCCCTCCCCAGAACCCCATCAGGTTGATCAGCAGCGACAGGCCGAACGCCTGCAGCGGCGTGAACGGGGTGATCCACCACAGTGCCGCACCCAGCGCACTGGCACTCAGCACGCCGCCCACGAAGCCCTCCACCGTCTTCGACGGCGACAGCTTCGGCGCGACCAGGTGCCTGCCCAGCAGCTTGCCCCAGATGTACTGCAGCACGTCCGAGGACTGCACCACGATCACCAGGAAGGCGAACAGCAGCACGTTGCGCGACGGGTCATGGCCAGGCACGTGCAGGTTCAGCAGCAGCGGCACGTGCGAGATGCAGAACACGCAGATCATCAGCCCCCACTGCACCTTCGCGGTGCGCTCCAGGTAGTGCGTGGTGTCACCACCGATGGTCGACAGGATCGGCAGGAACAGGAATGCGTAGACCGGAATCAGCAGCGTGTACATGCCGTACCAGTCGATCCACACCAGGTAGTACTGCCACGGCAGCACGATGTAGAACGCGGCCAGCAGCGCGTAGTAGTCGCCCGAGCGGGTCGGTGCCAGAGTGATGAACTCGCGCAGCGCGAACAGCGAGATGATCGCAAACAGTACGATCACCCCGGCGCGACCGAAGAACAGCGCCAGCCCGACCACGATCGCCATCACCCACCAGGCGCGGATGCGCGACACCAGGTTGGCGATGACTGCACTGGGCTGCCCACGCTGCCGCCAGCGCAGGGTCTCGGCCACCAGCGTGGCCAGCACCAGCACCGCGCCGACGCCGGCAAACAGCAGACCGGTCTGCTGGCCCACGCTGCGCGCGGCCAGGTCACCGGACACGTCCATCAGATAGCTCATGCGCGCCCTCCATTCGGCGCCAGGTCCAGCAGCGCCTGCCGGCTGCGGGCCAGGAATGCAGCCTTGTCCTCGTCGGCCTGCAGCCGCAGCGGCGTGCCGAACGTAGCCGTGCACAGCAGCGGCAGCGGCAGGAACCGGCCCTTCGGCATCACCCGCTTCAGGTTGTCGATCCACACCGGCACGAACTCCAGCTCCGGCCGTTGCCGCGCCAGGTGGTAGATGCCGCTCTTGAACGGCAGCAGCGGCTCATCGCCCACATTGCGCGTGCCTTCCGGGAACAGGATCAGCGAGCACTCTTCGTCGACCGCATCGCGCAGCACCTGCAACGGGTCCTGCTGGCGATGCCCGGCCTCACGCTCTACCAGTACACCGTTGAACACCGCATCGATCAGGTAGCGGCGCAGGCCGTCGCGCTGCCAGTATTCGGCGGCGGCCACCGGGCGTACCTGTCGCCGCAGCGCGGGCGGCATCGACGACCAGATCAGCACGAAGTCGCCATGGCTGGCGTGGTTGCCGTAGTACACGCGGCGCTCGCTGGACGGCGCACAGCCGATCCACAGCGCACGGGCGCCCGTCACCACGTGGATCGCGCCACTGCAGGCGCGTGCAATCAGTTCGGCGAACATCGGTCCCTCCCGTTCACGTCTGCGGCCACACTACGGCCAGTACCAGTAGTGCGGCCTGCACTGCCGTCAGCAGGTACTGGCGCAGCAGCAGCCGGCGCATGCCGGCCCAACGCACGTCCCAGCCGCGCAGCGGCGCATCGGCCGGTGTGCGGCGCAGGCCACTGTCCTGCAGCAACTGGTCGGTACGGCGTGCAGCGGCTTCGCCTTCCAGGCCTTCATCGCGCAACAGCTGCAGCAGGCTCGCGTCCAGCCCGACCCGCCATGCATGGTAGGCCTGCACGAGCCCAGCGCCCACACTGAGCAGCAACAGCCCGGCGGCGATCATCGCCACCCCCGCTTCGATGCCCAGCAGCAGCAGCGCCACCAGCAGCAGCCCCAGCGACAGCAGCGCGGGCCAGCGTCCCTGGCGCAGCAGCAGTTGCATGGTCGCCAGATCGGGAACGGCACTCATGCGCGCACTCCATCCGCTGCGGTGATGGCTTGCAGATGCTCCGGGCCCAGCACGATGCCGGGGCGTGCCGCACGCACGATGGCGACCGCCGCTCCGACTTCCGCGGCACGGCCCGTGCGCAGCAGCCACGTCGCCACGCTGGCGGCACTGCGCGAATAGCCCAGTGCACAGCACACCAGCAGCGGCCCCTGCGGCCGCAGACGCTCGATGGCCTCGGCGGCCTCGCGCAGCTGCTCCGGCGTGGGCACCACCAGGTCCAGCATCGGCACGCTGCCATACGCCGCACCCGGCGCGCAGCAGGACAGCTCGGCGCAGGCATCGACCACGCCCACCAGAGGTGCCGGCAATACCGTGCAGGGAATCCGGCCCAGCCACACGCCGTCCAGCACCGGCACCGGCTGCGGCGCACGCCGTGTCCACAGCCGCGAGTTGACCCAGGCGGCGCCCAGGTACGGTGCCAGCAGCCAGCGTGCCGCCATGGTCAGGCGACCCTCGGCGCGCTTCTGGAACACCGCCGTGCCCAGCGCGGCATACGCCAGCGCCACCAGCACCAGCGACACCACCGGCCACAGCAGCCACAACGCCGTACCCCGCAGCAGGACCACCGGCACCAGCAGCACGGCGGCCGCCAGCAGGTACAGCGCAGCCAATCGCCACCGCTTGGCATGCCGCGCGATGCGCCAGGCCCGCAGCGGTGGCGTGCCCTGCTCCGGCCACAGCCACACGCACAGCCAGCCGGCCAGCAGCCCGGTCGGGATGTCGATGAAATGATGCTGGAACGTGGTCAACACCGAGACGCCGATCAGCAGCGCCCACACATGCAGTACCCAGCGCCAGGCACCGTGCAGGTACTGCGCGAACTTCACCCACAGCACGATCAGCAGCACGATGTGCAGCGATGGCGCCTGGTTGAACGGCTTGTCGAAACCCAGCAGCACATCGAACAGCCAACCGAACACGCCGCCGATCTCCGGCCGCTCGAAACTGAAGCGCAGCGGCCACAGCAGGAAGCAGCTCACGGCGATCAGCTGTGCACTGAACAGCCGCAATGCGTGCCGGTCCAGTTCGAGGCGCTGCCGGCACAGGAAGAACGAGACCGCGTAGAACAGGTCGATCGACCAGTACGGCACGATCGTCCATGGCACGAACGGAATCTGCGTTTCCCAGCCGAACGCCATCACCGGCAGTTCGGCGTGGCGGCCGGCCATCCAGTTGGCGAAGCCGTAGCTGGCAAAGAAGAACGGGCCCAGCAGGGCCAGCCACAGCAGCGCGCGCCGCCAGGGGCGCCCCGCCGTGGCAAGCGGAGTTGCAGCCAGCGTCGCCATCACGCGGTCCGGCGTGCCAGCGACACAGTGAAGATGCCGAAGTCATCGATGCGCTGCGCCACTTTCTCGAACCCGGCCAGGCGCACCAGTTCATCCATTTCCTGCTGGGTGCGGCGGCGCATCACCCAAGCAGCGCCACCACGATGACTGGTCAGCGCGCGGGCGATGAACTCCAGCTGCGGGTGCCAGGGCTGGCCGGTGTAGGCCAGGTAGCCACCCATCGGCACCGTTGCGGCGATGCCCTGCAGCGAGCGCAGCACGGCGTCGTTGTCGGGGAACAGTTCGTACAGGCCCGATACCACCGCCAGCGTCGGCGCCGGATCGACCTGCGCCAGCTGCACCGGATCGAACGCATCGCCCTGTTCGAAACGGGCGATGTCGGACGCACCGAGGCGCTCGATCAACGCCTGGCCCTGGGTCACGTTCAGACCGCTGAAGTCGCGCAGCACGATGCGCTCGGCGCGTTGCTCGCCCTGGCCCAGCGCTTCCAGTACATAACGGCCATGGCCAGCGGCCACGTCCAGCACGCGCACCGGCATGCCCTGCCCGCGCAGGCGCTGGGCGGCATCGCGCAGCAGTTCCTGCAGGTGCCGACCGCGAATGCGGATGCCGCGCCAGCCGATCGCATCCAGGTAGTTGCGGTCGACCAGGCGCCCCAACGGGCCCTTGCCACGTGCTTCGTCGCGATAGATGTAGTCCAGCGTGCTGCCCGAATCGAAACCGGTCTGCAGGCCCAGTGCAATGCCTTCGGACAGTCTGCCGCCAAAGCGCAGGCCACCGCGCACCACGCGCCAGCGCAGGTCGGCCAGGCTGTTGCGCTCGGGCGGCCAGGCCAGGATTTCAGACTCCTCAAATGTCGGCCCATGGCGGTGCGCATCGCGCCGCGACAACTCGCGCAACGGTTCGGCGAATCGCGCCTGGATGAAGCTGCGGATACGTGCCAGTGCCGGTGCCCGATCACGCTCGCCCAGCGTGTCGTGGAAGAAGCCCGGCAGATGCACGCGCTCCTTGATCGGGCTGGACAGGCGTTCGTAGAAGCGGTCCTGCGGGCCACGGTGCACGACGAAGTCCGAGCCGGACACCAGCAACTGCACCGGCACGCTGATGGCCTGCGCATCGGCGACGATGCGATCGGCCGCCTCATACAGGCCCAGCAACACGCGCACCGAGATCGGCCGGGTGATCAGCGGATCGGTGCGGTAGCTTTCCACCCGCGCCGGATCGTGGGTCAGCCATTGCGGCTTGACGTAGCTGTTGACGAAAAAGTTGCCGCGCAGCTTCTGCATCAATGCCAGGCCCGGGCGTGCGAACGGCACGTACAGCTTCACCTTGAACGCCGGCGAAGCCATCACCAGCGCGCGCAGGCGCGGCGCGTAGTCGTGCACCCAGGTGGCGGCGACCACGGCACCCACGCTCTGCGCGATCACCACGATGTCTTCCACCGCGATGCCATGCTCGGCGCCGATGTGGGCGATGAAGCTGTCCAGGTCGCGCACCAGCGCCGGAAAGCCCGGTGCATCGCCACGCGCGCCCGGCGAACGGCCATTGCCGCGCGCATCCCAGGCGAAGAAGGCGGTGTCAGGCAGATCCAGCTCATCGACCAGATGGGTAACACGCACGGAGTGCTCGTGCCCGCGGTGCAGCAGCACGATGGCCCGGGTGGCCGGGGTGGCTGTGGTGCCCGCCCAGTACCGGTAGAACAGCGGTACCTGGTCGAAGCTGTGGAATTCCCGCTCCTGCGCCTGACGCATGCAATCTCCTGATTGTCTTTTTCTATCTGCTTGATTAATTTGGCGAAACTGCGGTTTCCCGCAGTCCGCGACGGACCCGGTTGATCATCGTCAGCACGCACAGCACCGCCATGGCCGCGGCCACCCCCGTGATCGTCATCGCGCCAACCCACTCAAACGCCAGCAGCAGGCCCAGCGCACCGATCACGAAGGCGCGGTCGCTTTTGCCCATCGGGCCGTCATAGCGGCGGCTGGCGCCGACCATCAGCCCCAGCACGCCGGCGTATTCGCTCAGCGCCGCGGTCCAGGCCAACAGCCACAGCGCCTCCGGGCGCACGCCCGGCACGCTGAGCAGGCTCAGGTACAGCGCCGCATCGGCGATCACATCGCACAATTCGTTCAGATAGGCACCCAGCCGCGACTGCTGGCCGAATTCGCGGGCCAGCATGCCGTCCACCGCGTTGAGCGCCATGCGCAGCAGCATCCACAGCGGCAGCAGCAGGTACAGCCATGGCTGGGCCGGCGCGCAGCACCAGACGGCGCCGGCCACCAGCAGCGAGACCACGGCAGCGGCCACGGTCACCGCATTGGCGGTGATCCCCATGCGGTACAGGCCGCGTACGGCCGGACGCAGGAGGTCCTGAAAACGTCCTTTCAATGCATAGATCGACACGATCCGAACCCGCTGATCCTTGGCAGTTCCCGCACAGCCTACCCGATTGGGGCAGCGTGCCCCATCGAATTGATTGCGGACCGCCCCCGGCCAGACGGTGCTGAAGGCGGCCACAGCCCATCGGTGCGGGTTGATTGCCACCACCAGCGCCCGCCACCGGCCGCCACCGCCTACAATATCGGCCCCGCTCCGCTGCCGATTCTGTCCCATGACTGCTGATCTGTTGCCCGTCCGCCGGGCCCTCCTCTCCGTTTCCGACAAGACCGGTCTGGTCGAGCTGGCCACTGCGCTGGCGGCACGCGGCGTGGAGCTGCTGTCCACCGGCGGCACCGCCAAGGCGATCCGCGAGGCGGGCCTGGCAGTGAAGGACGTGGCCGAGGTCACCGGTTTCCCGGAAATGATGGACGGCCGGGTCAAGACCCTGCACCCGATGGTGCACGGCGGCCTGCTGGGCCGCTCCGGCCTGGATGACGCGGTGATGGCCGAGCACGGCATCGGCGCCATCGACCTGCTGGTGCTGAACCTGTACCCGTTCGAATCGGTCACCGCCAAGGCCGAGTGCACCCTGGCCGACGCGGTCGAGAACATCGACATCGGCGGCCCGGCCATGCTGCGTTCGGCGGCCAAGAACTTCGCCCGCGTGGCAGTGGCCACCGACCCGTCGCAGTACCCCGAGCTGCTGGCCTCGCTGGAGGCCAACAACGGCCAGCTGACGGCTGCCACCCGCTTCGCGTTCTCGGTGGCCGCGTTCAACCGCGTCGCCCAGTACGATGCGGCGATCAGCAACTACCTGTCGGCGGTCACCGCCACCGACGCCGCCGTGCCGGCCCGTGCCGAATACCCGGCGCAGATGAACTCCACCTTCGTGAAGGTGATGGACCTGCGCTACGGCGAGAACCCGCACCAGAGCGGCGCGTTCTACCGCGACCTGTACCCGGTGCCGGGCACGCTGGCCACCTTCCAGCAGCTGCAGGGCAAGGAGCTGAGCTACAACAACCTGGCCGATGCCGATGCGGCGTGGGAATGCGTGCGCCAGTTCGATGCGCCGGCCTGCGTCATCGTCAAGCACGCCAACCCGTGCGGCGTGGCCGTCGGCGCCGGCAACGGCGATGCCTACGAGCTGGCCTACGCCACCGACCCGACCAGCGCCTTCGGCGGCATCATCGCCTTCAACAAGCCGCTGGACGCCGCCACCGCCAAGGTGATCCTGGACCGCCAGTTCGTGGAAGTGCTGATTGCCCCGGACTACGAGCCGGCCGCGCTGGAATACGCGCAGAAGAAGGCCAACGTACGCGTGCTGCGCATCCCGCATGGCGACGGCCTGAACAACTTCGACAGCAAGCGCGTCGGCTCGGGCCTGCTGCTGCAGTCGTCGGACAACCGCGGCATGACCCGCGACGAGCTGAAGGTGGTCAGCAAGCTGGCGCCGACCGACAAGCAGTTCACCGACCTGCTGTTTGCCTGGAAGGTGGCCAAGTTCGTGAAGTCCAACGCGATCGTCTACGCCAAGGACAATCGCACCATCGGCGTGGGCGCCGGCCAGATGAGCCGCGTGTACTCGGCGCGCATCGCCGGCATCAAGGCCGCCGATGCGAACCTGGTGGTCGAGGGTTCGGTGATGGCCTCCGATGCGTTCTTCCCGTTCCGCGACGGCATCGATGCCGCCGCTGCCGCTGGCATCAAGGCGGTCATCCAGCCGGGCGGTTCGATGCGCGATGCCGAAGTGATCGCCGCCGCCGACGAACATGGCCTGGCCATGGTGTTCACCGGCGTACGCCACTTCCGCCACTGATCCGCATCACCAAGCCGGGCCCTGCCCGGCTTTTCTTTTCCGTTTCCGAGAACCCTGTCCCATGAAGATCCTCGTCATCGGCTCCGGCGGCCGCGAACACGCCCTGGCATGGAAGCTGGCCCAGTCCTCCCGTGTCACCGACGTGATCGTGGCGCCCGGCAACGCCGGTACCGCCAGCGAAGACAAGTGCCGCAACGTGGCGGTGAAGGTGACCGATATCGACGGGCTGCTGGCGCTGGCCCAGGCTGAAGGCGTGGCGTTGACCGTGGTCGGCCCGGAAGTACCGCTGGTGGCCGGCGTGGTCGACCGCTTCCGCGCCGCCGGCCTGCGCATCTTCGGGCCGACCGCCGCCGCCGCGCAGCTGGAAGGCAGCAAGGCCTACGCCAAGGACTTCCTGGCCCGCCACAACATCCCCACCGCGTTCTATGCCGTGCACACCGACGTGGACGCTGCCCTGGCCTACATCCGCGAGAAGGGTGCACCGATCGTGGTCAAGGCCGATGGCCTCGCCGCCGGCAAGGGTGTGATCGTCGCAATGACGTTGGCCGAGGCCGAAGACGCGGTGCGTGACATGCTCTCCGGCAACGCGTTCGGCGATGCCGGCGCCCGCGTGGTGATCGAGGAATTCCTCGATGGCGAGGAAGCCAGCTTCATTTCGATGGTGGACGGCGTGCATGCGCTGCCGATGGCCACCTCGCAGGACCACAAGCGCGTCGGCGACGGCGACACCGGCCCCAACACGGGTGGCATGGGCGCGTACTCGCCGGCCCCGGTGGTCACCCCGGAGGTGCATGCACGCGTGATGCGCGAAGTGGTGAACCCGACCGTGCAGGGCATGATCGCCGACGGCATCCCGTTCACCGGTTTCCTCTACGCCGGCCTGATGATCGATGCCAGCGGCGCGCCGAAGGTGATCGAATTCAACGTGCGCTTCGGCGATCCGGAAACCCAGCCGGTGATGCTGCGCCTGCAGTCCGATCTGGTCGAACTGGTCGAAGCGGCCATCGACGGCCGGCTGGACCAGGTGGAAGCGCACTGGGACCCGCGCCCGTCGCTGGGCGTAGTGATGGCCGCCCGGCCGTATCCGGAATCGCCGATCACCGGTGATGTGATTTCCGGCCTCGGCGACGTGCCGGCCAGCGCCAAGGTGTTCCATGCCGGTACGGCATTGGATGCGCAGGGCCAGGTGGTCAGTGCCGGCGGCCGCGTGCTGTGCGTAGCGGCACTGGGCGACAGCGTGCGCGACGCGCAGGCCAATGCCTATGCCGGCGTCGCCAAGGTGAGCTGGGCCAACGCGTTCCACCGCACCGACATCGGCTGGCGCGCGATCGCACGCGAAGAGTGACGACCGCGCCGCAGCCACGCATGGCGTGGCTCTACTGACACTGGGTAGATCCACGCCATGCGTGGATGAGAACCCCACCAAAAAGAAAAGGCCCGGCAATGCCGGGCCTTTTGCTAGCTTCAACGCCATCCCGCCTTACGCGGTGAACAGCGCCTTCATCTTCTTCAGCGCGTTCGCCTCGACCTGGCGGATGCGCTCGGCGGACACGCCGTACTCGTCGGCCAGCTCCTGCAGCGTCACCTTGCTGTCGGCATCCAGCCAGCGACGGCGGATGATGTCGCGCGAACGCGCATCCAGTTCGGCCAGGCCTTCGCGCAGCAGCTGCATCTGGTTGTCTTCGCTGTCCTCGCGCTCGTAGGCCATCGACGGGTCTTCGTCATCGGCAACCAGGAACGCAGCCGGCGACGGCGGGGCGTGCTCGTTGTCCTCGTCGGTCGGCGCATCGAAACCGATATCGCGACCGGACAGGCGCGACTCCATTTCCATGACCTCGCGCTCGGACACGTTCAGGTCCTTGGCCACCGCGCTGACTTCAGCCGCGTTCATCCAGCCCAGGCGCGTCTTCGACTTGCGCAGGTTGAAGAACAGCTTGCGCTGCGCCTTGGTGGTGGCGACCTTCACGATGCGCCAGTTCTTCAGGATGAACTCGTGCATTTCGGCACGGATCCAGTGCACGGCGAAGGAGACCAGGCGCACGCCCATGTCCGGGTCGAAGCGCTTGACCGCCTTCATCAGGCCGATGTTGCCTTCCTGGATCAGGTCACCCAGCGCGAGGCCGTAGCCGTTGTAGCCGCGGGCCACGTGCACCACGAAGCGCAGGTGCGAATGCACCAGCTCGCGGGCGGCGTCCAGATCGTTGCCGTCGCGGAAGCGACGGGCCAGGTCCTGTTCGTCATCGACCGACAGCACCGGGATCTGGTGCACGGCACCGATGTAGGCGTCCAGCGAACCGAGCGCACTGGGAATCGGGAGATTGTTTGCCACAAGGGCAGTAGAGGTGTTCTGGCTCATAGGCACCCATCTTAGCAGTCCGGGATTTGGACTGCTAAAGGAGGAAAAAGTTCCAGCATCCTATTGATGCAACACTGGTCCCAAACAGAGCCCTACCGTAGCGCGATTTGATGACAGTGGCGAGCACGCTTTTCGGGATTCACAATCCCTTGGAATTCAAGCAATTACCTGGCAGAAACCGGCCGATTTCAGTCAAGCGGAGCTGAACGGGCCGTTCTGCAGACCCATTCAGGCCCGGAGACGTTGCCCGGTGTTCAGGCCCAGCAGCCCGACGGTGCTCAGAGCGCCGAACGCGGCGGCAGTGACCAGTCGATCGGGGCCTGGCCGCGGCGCTGCAGGTACTCGTTGGCCATCGAGAAATGCCGGCAGCCGAGAAAGCCACGATGGGCCGACAGCGGCGACGGGTGCGGCGACTTCAGCACGCGATGGCGACGGGTGTCGATGACCTTGCCCTTCTGCTGCGCATAGGCGCCCCACAGCATGAACACCAGGCCTTCGCGTTCGCGGTTGAGCACATCCACCACGTGATCGGTAAAGCCCTCCCAGCCACGTCCCTGGTGGGCACCAGCCTTGCCCTCTTCCACCGTCAGCACGGCATTGAGCAGCAGCACCCCACGTTGCGCCCACGGAATCAGGCAGCCGTGGTCCGGGCGCGGGATGCCGAGATCGCTCTCGATCTCCTTGTAGATGTTCAGCAGCGACGGCGGCACCGGCACGCCCGGCGGCACCGAGAAACTCAGGCCATGCGCCTGGCCGCGGCCGTGGTACGGGTCCTGCCCGAGGATCACCACCTTCACCTGCTCGAACGGCGTGGCGTCGAACGCGGCGAAGATCTGCGGGCCGGGCGGGAACACCGCCGCGCCACTGGCCTTGCGCTGGCGCAGGAAGCTGGACAGCTCGCGCATCTGCGGCTGCAGCAGGTAATCGCCGACATGCTGCTTCCAGCTCGGTTCCAGCTGGATCGTCGGGGTGTCGGCTACTTCATCCATCATCGAATCAGGGGTCCATCGTTCAATCGGGCCAGGCGCAGCTGGAACAGCACCTTGGTGACCAGCAGCCGCTCTTCGATCGGCTTGAGCACCAGGTCATTGGCACCGGACTGCAGCAGCCCGGTCTGGTTGTGCGGGTTGCCGTCACCGGTCATCACCAGCACCGGCAGGCGGCGCTTGCCGTAACCGAAGTCCACGCGCACGCGCTGCACCACGTCGCGCCCGCTCAGTTCGCCCTTCAGGGTGACATCGGTCAGCACCAGGTCGATGCGGTGGCGGCTGCGGCCCAGCGACTCGGCAGTGAGCAGGGTGAATGCCTCTTCGGCGCTGACCACGTGCAGTACGTTCAGCTGCTGCCGCTCAAGCATGCGCTTGGTGGCCTCGGCCACCACGCGGCTGTCCTCGATGTAGAGGATGGTGGCGCCGGGGATGGTCTGCGGCTGCACATAGCCACGGATGAAGGTCGCCAGTGCCTCATGGCCCAGCGCCTTGTCGAAATAGTCGGTGACGTACTCGGTGAAGCGACGCTGCTCCAGGTGCTGCTGGGCATCGCCGGACACAACGATCACCGGCACATAGGCCTGGCCGGCGGCTTCGCGCACCATCCGCGCCAGCGCCAGGCCGTCGCCATCGCGCAGGGTCAGCGAGGTCGTCACCAGGTCCACCGGGCCTTGCGCCAGCGCCTGCTGCGCATCCTCGATGCTGTCGCAGCCGATCACCTCCACGCCCGGCAGGTCACGCTGCAGGACATCGGCGATCAGCTTGCGGACCAGCTTCGAACCATCGACCACCATCACCCGCGTCGCGGGCCCTTCAAGGTGCTTCAGCGCTTGCGGTTGCATGCCGGTCTCAGGTGTCGGTCGGGCGGGTCTGGCGGAGGAAGTGGCCGGTCACCAGCCAGGCGCCCAGCCAGCCCAGCAGCAGCGTGCCGACCAGGACCAGGCCGCCGTGCAGCAGGTCCAGGCCATGCAGCACGAACGGGCTGCCGTAGCTGCGCGAGAGTTCGGCCAGCGGCACGCGCAGGGCGGCACCGGCGGCGCCGATCAGGGCCAGCGCTACTGCGCCGGCGCCCAGCCCGTACCACGCGCCCAGGTACAGGAACGGGCGGCGGATGAAGCCATCGCTCGCGCCGAGCAGCTGCAGCACGCCGATCTCTTCGCGACGGGCCTGGATGTCAAGGCGCACCGTGTTGCCGACCACCAGCGCGGCGCCCACGCCGAGCAGCACCGACAGCACCTGCACCAGACGTGCACCGAACGCCAGCCAGGCGTCCAGGCGCTGGCGCCACAGCGCATCGTGCTGCACCAGATCGGCCTCGGGCAGGCTTTCCAGCGCGCGTGCCAGGCGTGCGTCGTCCTTGCCCTGGCCCGGGGTGATCACCAGCAGCGAGGGCAACGGATTGTCGTTGAGCGCATCGATCGCCTCACCGAGGCCGGCATCGCGCAGTTCCTGCAGGCCCTGCTCGGGTGTGCGCACATTCACTTCGGCCACGTCATCGCGGTCGCGCAGCTGGCCGGCCAGGCGAAGCGCACCGGGACCATCGATGTTGCCCTTCAGGAACACGTTGATGTCGCGCGACTGCTGCACGCTGCCGGCGAACTGCTTGAGGTTGTCCAGCGCGATCGACAGCCCCAGCGGCAACGCCAGGGCCAGCGCCATGACCATCACGGTCAGCAGGGTCGCCCACGGCTTGCGGCAGGCGCGGCCCAGGCTGAACACCACGCTGTGCACGTGGTGCTGGAACCAGACGCCCACGCGCGACGGGGCGGCGGCTTCGCTGTTTTCGTTCTTCGCCATCGGTTACTCCGCCAGGTCCTGCGGCGAGATGTCATCCACCAGCCGGCCGTGGTCGAGGATCAATACGCGCTTGCGCATGCGGCGCAGCAGCGGCAGGTCGTGGCTGACCACCAGCACGCTGGTGCCGCGCGAGGGCAGCTCGGCGAACAGGGCCATGATCTCCGCTGCCAGGGTCGGGTCGAGATTGCCGGTCGGCTCATCGGCCACCAGCAGCTTGGGCTCGCCGACGATGGCACGGGCGATGCCGACGCGCTGCTGCTCGCCGGCCGACAACTGCGAGGGCAGTGCCTTCTCACGATGGCCCAGGCCCATGCGCTCAAGCACTGAACGCACGCGCTTGTTGATGTCGCCACGGCGGGTACCACGCAGGATCAGCGGCAGCGCCACGTTCTCGGCAATCGAGCGGTCCATCAGCAGGCGGTGGTCCTGGTAGACCGCCCCCACCGCGCGTCGGTGGCGCGGCACGTCGCCGCCGCGCACCTTCAGCAGGTTGCGCTCGTCGAACACCACCGCGCCACGGCTGGGCCGCTCGTCGAGGTGGATCAACTTGAGCAGCGTACTTTTGCCCGCACCGGAATGGCCGGTGACGAACAGCATCTCGCCCTGCGCGACCTCGAAGCTGACATCGGTCAGTGCCTCGTGGCCACCGGCGTACTGTTTGCTGACATTGTCGAAGCGCAGGACACTCATGCCCCGATTATGCAGGACCGGCGCGACGGCGTGGAGATGGTCACGGGATCGGTAGTGCCGGCCGCTGGCCGGCACGCCCATGAAACCACCCGACCAACGGTCGGGTGCTACAGGATCAGTTGCCCGACAGCATCCGGCGGATCTTGCGGCCGATGCGGGTCAGGAACGAATCGCCGGTATCAGCGGCGGTACGCACCGGCTTGGCCACCACCTGCACCGGGGTCACCGGGCTCGCGCCGTTGCCGGCGTTGGCCTGCACGCCCTCGGCACCCTCGACCGGACGGCCATGGCGACGACGACGGCGCTTGCGTGGCTTGTGTTCACCCTCCACGGCACCTTCCGGTGCGCCTTCGGCGCGCGGCGGGCGCGGCGGACGCGGGGCCGTGGCGGCGGCGCCTTCAGCACC
>NZ_KV791352.1:0-1154 GCF_001807895.1 Stenotrophomonas sp. HMSC10F07 | reverse complement strand
TCGTGACGTCAGACCCGCTCGGATTGCAGGGGGGGATCAGCACCTACGGCTACGTGAAGGGCAACCCGCTCGCATCAATTGACCCCGATGGGATGCAGGCAATTCCTTTACTACCCCCGCCCCCCGTGGTCACGGGCGCCCCCGGTGCCGTTGGGGCGTACAATGGGGGCGACCTCAGCAATCCGAACGGCAATTGGGATTTTGGTCCAAAGATCAACAGCGATAGCCTTAGGAATGCCCTTAAGGCGGGTGAGATGCTGGGGGTTGGGACAAACGGTCTCCTTGGGCCGAATGGCATCCTGAATCCGCAGAGTTCCGCGTCCAAGATGGCGGTTGCGTTGATTCGGTCGGCATGTGCGGATGGGGAGGATGATCTTGAGGCAGACTGCCAAGAGCACATTCAAGCCTGCAAAGTGACATGCACGCGCGCAGGCGGTGACTTCAGACAGCCTGGTGTTTGGGGGGGAAGCTTCGTTCGTTGCATGACCGGCTGCGTCCCGCACCGCTGTCAAGACTTGATCAAGGAGAGCGATGTCAATGGATATTAGGAGTGCCAAGTTGCTGCTGGAGTCGGGCGACCTGGATGGTGCTCGTAAACAACTGTTGGAGATCGTTGAGCGTGATCCCTCTTCCGAGCGCGCTTGGCTATTGTTGGTCGGCCTCGGTTTTCGAACAAATGACGCGAATCTATCGCTGCAAGCGTTGCGCCAGCTTGAAAAAATCCGACCGCGTGACGCGTTCGTTGTTTCTGGGTTGGTGGACTGTTTGATTCAGCTGGAGCGCTATGGCGAGGCGAAGGAGGTCATTCGCGCCTTTTCGGATGCAGCCGTTCCTGGAACTCCTGCTCACGATACCGTGCTGCAAGAACATCGCAGAGCACTTCAGTTCATCAACGATAGACTTGAGGCTGCAGGCAAGAGCTCGGGCTCACCCTGACATTCAGTCCTGCATCATTCATCGGCCGGCCGGCCGGTCGGCCGGCTGCATGCTAGGCAGAAGCCGGCCGCCTTGATTAGTCGCAGGATTAACTAATCAGGAAATCTTGAGGCAATGCTCCCTTAGCAACCAGCAGGGCCATCCACTTGGGCTGCCTACCGCGCCCAGTCCAAGTCTCTTCAGAATTGGCCGGGTTGCGATACTTCGGAGCCACCTTG
>NZ_KV791351.1:0-46668 GCF_001807895.1 Stenotrophomonas sp. HMSC10F07 | reverse complement strand
TGGCCCGGCGCTACCACCGCGCATTCTGGTAGCGCCGGGCCATGCCCGGCGACGCGTCGGGTCAGGCCTTCTTGCGCTCGGCGATGTAGGCCTGGATCTGCTGTTCCAGCACCGGCAGCGGCACCGAGCCCTGCTTGAGCAGGGTGTCGTGGAAGCCCTTGATGTCGAACTTGTCGCCCAGCTCCTTCTCGGCCTGCGCACGCAGGCGCACGATCGCGATCTCGCCCAGCTTGTAGCTCAGCGCCTGGCCCGGCCAGGAAATGTAGCGGTCCACTTCGGTGGTCACTTCATGCTCGCTCAGCGCGGTGTGGTCACGCAGGTAGGCCAGCGCCTGCTCGCGGGTCCAGCCCTTGCTGTGCACGCCGGTGTCGATCACCAGGCGCGCGGCGCGCCACATCTCATAGGTCAGGCGGCCGAAATCCTCGTACGGGGTTTCGTAGATGCCCATCTCCACGCCCAGCTTCTCGCAGTACAGCGCCCAGCCTTCGCCATAGGCGGAGATGTAGGCGTTGCGGCGGAACTCGGGCAGGTTCTTCTGCTCGGCGGCGATCGCGCCCTGCAGCGAATGGCCCGGATCGGATTCATGCAGGGTGAGCGCCGGCAGGTTGTACAGCGGGCGCGACGGCAGGTTGTAGGTGTTGAGCCAGTAGGTACCCATGCCACCGCGGCCGGCCGTCCAGAACGGTGCGATGTCCGGCGGCACCGGCACGATGGTGAAGCGGGCGCGCGGCAGGGTCATGTACTTGCCCAGCTGCCCATCGGCGCGCTTGGAAATCCACGCGGCGCGCGACAGCAGCTCTTCCGGCGTCTTCGCATAGAACTGCGGATCGGTACGCAGGAAGGTCAGGAACTCGGCGAAGCTGCCCTTGAACTTCACCTGCTTGATGATGTCGTTCATCTCGCCCTGGATGCGGGCAACTTCCTCCAGGCCGATGCGGTGGATCTCGTCCGGCGACAGGTCCAGCGTGGTGTACTCGTGGATCTGCTGCCTGTAGTAGGCCTTGCCATCGGGCATCGCTTCGGCGGCCAGGGTGGTGCGCGCCTGCGGCACGTACTCGTTGACGAAGAAGGTGCGCAGCTGCTGGAACGCCGGCACCACCTTGCCGCTGATCGCTTCACGCGCCTGCGCCTGCAGCCTGGCCTGTTCGGCGGCCGGGATGCTGTTGGGCAGCTTCTTGAACGGCGCGTACAGCGGCGATTCGGTCGGGTCCTTCAGCTCGGCAACGGTGGCGATGGACACTTCGCGGCCATCCAGCACCGCGCGCGGCACGCTGAAGCCGCGCTTCAGGCCGGCGCGCATGTTCTCGGTCTGCTGGCCGAAGTAACGCGGCACATCGTTCAGCCGTGCGATGTAGTTCTGGTAGTCCTGCACGGTCTTCATCTCGCGCCGGGCCATGAAGGACAGGTTGGACCAGAACGAGGAATCGGCATTGAAAGGCATTTCGTAGCCGCGCAGGCGCGTCTCTTCGGCCAGGTTGAACACCTGGTCGCGATAGATCGCGTAGTTGACCTGGTTGTCCGGCGACAGGGTCTTCGGGTCGATCTTCTTCAGTGCGGCCAGGGTCTCGTCCCACACCTTCAGGCGTGCCTGCTGCGCGGCCGGGCCGATGTCGGGCATGCGGGTGGCGTTGGCCGGGGCGTCTTCGTCCTCGCTGGCTTCACCACCTCCCTGCTGGCGCCACTTCCATTCCTTCTCGTACAGCGCGCGGAAGGCGGCATCCGCGGGCGATTCGGTGGCCACGCTGGCGGGCGCGGCGGCGGCGGCGGGCGCAGCGGCCAGGGCCACGGTGGGGGCGGACAGGGCGATCAACAGGGCAACGGCAAGACGGGTTTTCACGAGCACAGGTTCCCGGGAAGGCAGACCCCGATCATGGCACCGCCCACGGCCCGTGGCATGGGACGAAGGTCCTGCCTGCAGCGCAGGCAGGACCGGGAACCGGCCGCTCTGGTAGATGCCAACCTTGGTTGGCACACGGGGAAACCCAGCGCCGACCAAGGTCGGCATCTACCAGGGCAACGCCGCTGAACATGCAGTAGATCCACGCCATGCGAGGATGCGCCGGGGATCCTGACAGGGGTCAGAGCCCTTTCCAGTGGAAAGGGATCCGACCCCGCAGCCTCAGTGACTGGCCTTGTCCCGCTTCCAGCCGCGGTGCTTGATGTCCAGGTGCAGGCTGTACAGCGCGGTGAACGCCGGGAACAGGTTCTGCAGCACGCCCACCGAGTCCTGCTTGGCCGAGAACAGGAAGTAGCTCAGGGTCATCAGGCTGCCGAGCACGCTCATGTACCAGAACAGGCGCGGTATGACGGGTTTGCCGGCGCGCTTGGAGGCGATGAACTGGACCAGCCAGCGGCCGCCGAACATCAGTGCGCCGGTGTAGCCGATCAGCTTCCAGCCGGTCACATGCAGGCCGGTCCAGTACAGCCAGGTCAGGGGCTGATCCAGCCAGTGCAGCTCCAGATCCATCAGCGCTCCTCCACCGCGGTGCGCTTGCTTCGGGTGATCAGCCAGGCTACGCCACGCAGGTCGCGGATGCCGACCAGCGCGCGGCCGAGGTTGTTGTACTTGGACACGCCGGCGGTACGGTGGCGGTGATTGACCGGCACGCTGGTGGTCTTCCAGCCGGCACGCTGCATCAGCGCCGGCAGGTAACGGTGCATGTGGTCGAAGTACGGCAGGTCGAGGAACGCGCTGCGTTCGAACAGCTTGATGCCGCAACCGGTGTCGGGCGTGTCGTCGCGCAGCATGCGCGCACGGATGGCGTTGGCCCATTTGCTGGCCCAGCGCTTGCTGCCGCTGTCCTGGCGGTTGACGCGCCAGCCGGCGAACAGCTTCACCTGCGCCTCGGCGGCGTCGCGTGCGGCAAGCAGCTTGGGAATATCGGCCGGATCGTTCTGGCCATCGCCATCCAGGGTGGCGATCCACGGCGCGCGCGCGTGCTTGACGCCGGTGCGCACCGCCGTGCTCTGCCCGCTCTGGTTCACATGGTGCAGCACGCGCAGTTCCGGGGTGGTTGCCTTCAATCCCTGCAGCACCGCCAGGGTGTCATCACGCGAGTGGTCGTCGATGTAGACGATCTCGAACGGCAGCCGGCCACGCAGCGCAGCGGTGATTTCGGCGACCAGCGGGGCAACATTGTCGCGCTCGTTGAACACCGGGACGACAACGGAAAGCTCGGGTTGGCTCATAAGGCACTCGGCCAAAGGGGGGACAAAGACCGCGCATTCTCCGAAACCGAGGTTATCCGAAGATGAACCCGGCGGCGTGAGGATCCTTCCTCAGGCGCGATCGCCAAAATACTCGCGGCACCACTGCACCACAGGCGGCAGGCCTTGTTCGATCGGGGTCACCGCATCGAAGCCGAAAGCGTCATGTGCGCGCCGGGTATCGGCCATCGTGCGCACCATGTCGCCGGGCTGCATGGGCTTGTAGACCTTCTGCGCAGGGCGGCCGGCGGCCTGCTCGATCACGCTGATGAAGCGCTCCAGCTCGACCGGTGTATGGTTGCCGAGGTTGAACACCCGGTGCGGCACCGGACCGTCGGCCGGATGCGCGAGGGCGCCGAGGATACCGGATACGATGTCGGAGACATGTGTGAAATCGCGCTGCATGCGGCCTTCGTTGAACACGTCGATCGGCCGACCGGCCAGCACCGCGCGCGAGAACAGCAGCGGTGCCATGTCCGGCCGGCCCCACGGGCCATACACGGTGAAGAATCGCAGCCCGGTGGCATGCAGGCCGTACAGCTGCGCGTAGGTGTAGGCCATCAGCTCGTTGGCCGCCTTGGTCGCCGCGTACAGCGAGCGTGGCTGGTCCACGCGCTGGTCTTCGGAGAACGGCGGCGTGGCCGAATCGCCGTAGACCGAACTGCTGGAGGCATACACCAGGTGCTGCACGCCACGGTGGCGGCACAACTCGAGCATGTTGACGAAGCCGACCAGGTTGCTGTCGACGTAGGCATGCGGGTTTTCCAGCGAATAGCGCACGCCGGCCTGCGCGGCCAGGTGGATCACCGCGGTCGGCCGCACCTCGTCGAACAGTGCGGCCAGGCCCTGCTGGTCGGTCAGGTCCAGGGTGCGCAGGTCCAGCGCCGGACACAGCGCGGCCACGCGGTCACGCTTGATCTGCGGGTCGTAGTAATCGTTGAAGTTGTCCAGGCCGACCACGGCCTGGCCGGCCTCCAGCAGCGCGCGGGCGGTGTAGGCACCGATGAAGCCGGCAGCGCCGGTGAGCAGGATGGTCATGGCAGGGGCCTGGGAACGAAGTTCAGGCCCCTGATGTTACCGGTCTCAGAACAAACCGAAACGCTTCTTCGCCACGTTGGTGCGGCCGGGCTCGATCACATCGTTGATCTGTTTCGCATCGAAGCGGTCGAGCAGGGCGTCGGCGCCCTTCTTCAGCTTCAGGTCCATCTCTTCGGGGTACAGCGGAACCAGGCTCATGAAGCTGATGGTATTGCCATCCTCCAGCTCCAGCGTGGCGAAGTCCTCCGGGGCGGTCACCGGCGGCAGCACGATGGCACCGTCGAAACCCACGCCCGGCGCATAGGGCTCGCTGGGATGGCCGTTGGGAATGGTGTGGCCGAAGCCCAGCCACGTGTCGTACTCGTGCGGCAACCGCGCCATGCCCTTCAGCAGGCGCACTGGCCAGTAGTTGCGCTCATCCTCGAAGGCGTCCTGCGTGATCGGCCAGTCGGCCGGCAGGGTCACCATCAGTTCCATGTAGCGCGGCACGTCCGCATCCACCTCGGCGGGCACGGTCATCGGCAGGTCGCTCATGCCGGAGGTGACCAGGCGCAGGTACGGGCAGTGGTCATTGGCCGGCACCACGTGCACGTCGATGTGCACCAGGTCGGAGATGATTTCATGGAAGACACCGGACACCGGTCCCAGGTGGTGTTCGATGTGGGCACTGATCGCCTCGATGTGCCGTTCTTCGCCGATGGCGAGCACAAAGTCCTTCTCACGGCGATGTACCAGTATCTGGGTGCCGTCCGGGCTGACGTCTTCGTAGTCGTTGCTCATGTCCTGCTCCCTGGATGAGGCCACGGGCCGGAAGACGGTGCATTCCGCGGTGCGCGTGGCAGTGCGTTCCCTGTCATTCGCCGGGCGCGGCAGGAACAGGCCGCCTCCCCGGCGCGGCGCCGGGCTCAGCCCTGGCGCGCGCGCAGTTTTTCCAGCACGCCGTCCAGGGTGTCCAGGTCGGTGTAGTGGATGATCAGCTTGCCCTTGCCGCCACGGCCGTGGCTGATCGCCACCTTGGCGCCGAGCGCTTCGGACAGCTCGGTTTCCAGCGAGGCGATGTCGGCCTGCTGCACCTTCGGCGAGGCCACCGGACGGCTGCTCGGCACCTTGCCGGCGGCGAAAGCCTGCGCGCGCCGCTCGACCTCGCGCACCGACCAGCCTTCGTCGGCCGCTTCCTGGGCCAGCTTGCCGGCCAGTTCGGGGGCCAGGGTCAGCAGCGCACGGGCATGCCCCATTTCCAGGCGGCGGGTTTCCAGCAGCAGGCGGATCGCCACTGGTAGTTCCAGCAGGCGCAGCAGGTTGGACACCGCCGCGCGCGAGCGGCCGACGGCCTCGGCGGCCTCGGCATGGGTGAGCGTGAACTCGCTGATCAGGCGCTGCAGCGCTTCGGCTTCCTCCAGCGGGTTGAGGTCTTCACGCTGGATGTTCTCGATCAGCGCCATCGCGATGACGGTGCGGTCTTCCAGCTCGCGCACCACCACCGGCACTTCGTCCAGCCCGGCCAGCTGCGATGCGCGCCAGCGGCGTTCACCGGCGACGATTTCGTAGTTGCCCGCCGGCAGCTGGCGCACCAGGATCGGCTGGATCACGCCCTGCGACTTGATCGAGTCGGCCAGCTCGGAGAGCTTGCCCTCATCCATCTCGCGGCGCGGCTGGTACTTGCCCGGCTGCAGCTGGCCAACCGGCAACTTGCGCAGCACTTCCCCCGGCAGCGGCTCGATCACCGCCGTGGTGGCCTGCACCTGGCTGACCGCGCCCTTCGGGCCCAGCAGCGCGTCCAGGCCACGGCCGAGGCCTCGCTTCTTGGCTGCCGGCTTGCTGCTGGTCATCAGACGGTCTCCACGGCCTTGGTGGCCTTGTTGCGTTCGTTGTTGCGGCGGATGATCTCGCCAGCCAGGCCCAGGTAGGCCACGCCACCGCGCGAGGCGCGGTCGTAGCCGACGATGCTCTGGCCATGGCTGGGTGCCTCGGCCAGGCGAACGTTGCGCGGCACGATGGTGCGGAACACGCGATCGCCGAAGTGCTCGGTGAGCTCGGCCGAGACCGCGTTGGCCAGGTTGTTGCGCACGTCGAACATGGTGCGCAGCACGCCTTCGATCTCCAGCGCCGGATTGAGGTTGGCACGCAGCGCTTCGATGGTTTCCACCAGCGCGCTCAGGCCTTCCAGGGCGTAGTACTCGCACTGCATCGGCACGATCACCGAATCGGCAGCGGCCAGCGCATTGAGCGTCAGCAGCGACAGCGCCGGCGGGCAGTCGATCAGGATGTAGTCGTACTCGTCGCGGATCGGTGCCAGCGCGCGCTTCAGCCGCTGCTCGCGCTCGCTCTGCGCCATCAGCTGGATCTCGGCGGCGGTCAGGTCGATGTTGCCGGGAAGCAGGTCGTAGCCTTCGGCGGTCTGCACGCGTACATCGGCGGCGCTGGACTCGCCCAGCAGCAGATCGTAGGTGGAGGCGGCCAGCTCACGCTTGTCCACGCCACTGCCCATGGTCGCGTTGCCCTGCGAATCGAGGTCGACCAGCAGCACGCGCTTGGGTGCGTTGGCCAGGGAAGCGGCCAGGTTGACGGCGGTCGTGGTCTTGCCGACGCCACCCTTCTGGTTGGCGATGGCGATGATGCGGGCCATGCGGGTGTGCCTCGTCGACGTGTGCTGGGACCGGTCATTATGCGTACAACCGGCCCCTTGCGGAAATCGTGGATCGCCAACCCGTTGTTGCACAAGGGGCTGGCGGCGGGAATCAAGGGCCTGTAACAGTGACCAGGTGGCGTTCGCCGGCCAGGCCGGGCACGCTCAGCGGGGTCACCTCGCGCACCTGCCAGCCAGCCGGCAGGTCCGCGATCTCCTCATGCGGGTAGACGCCCTTCATGGCCAGCAGCACGCCCCCCGGCCGCAGCAGGTGGCCACCAACGCGGACGATGCCGGCCAGGGTATCCATGGCACGGGCGGTCAACTGGTCGTAACGACCCGCCTCGTCCAGCGCCTCGGCGCGCGATTCGGCCACGCGGGCATTGCCCAGGCCGAGTTGGCGCACGGCCTCGCGCATGAAGCGTGCCTTCTTGCCATTGCTCTCGACCAGGGTCACCTGCAGGCCCGGGCAGGCGATGGCCAGCGGGATGCCCGGCAGCCCGGGGCCGGTGCCGAGGTCGGCCAGGCTGCCATCGGCCACGAACGGCTGCATCGCCAGCGAGTCGAGCAGGTGGCGGGTGACCATCTCCTGCGGGTCGCGGATGGCGGTGAGGTTGTAGGTGCCGTTCCAGCGGTGCAGCAGGGCCAGGTAGCGCAGCAGCGGCGGCGCCAGCGCGGCATCCAGGCCCATGCTGGCCAGGCCCTGTTCCAGCGTGGCAGCCACGCTGGCGGGAAGTGGGTGTTCGCTCATGCCGGCATTATCGCCGGTTTTGCGCGCTGATTCCCCGCCTCAGTGCGGATACCAGGCCAACGCCGCCCGGAACTGACCGGTGGCCTGCCATTCGTGCAGGTGCCAGCGCGCGGCCTCGCCCAGTTCCGGGTCGCACCAGCGCAGGTGCAGGGCACCATCGGCCCCCGGCGCAAGCTGCAGGCGGTGCAGGCCGAACGAGATACCCTGGCCGTGCGCCTTCAGCATCGCTTCCTTGGCGCACCACACGCGGAAGAACCAGTGTTCGCGGTCGGCCTGGTCCAGGCTTTCCAGCCACGCCACCTCCTCCGGGTGGAAGAAGCGCTGCACGATCTCCAGCAGGCGGGCGCGCGGCCGCAGCAGTTCCAGGTCCACGCCCAGCCGCACGCCTTCGCCCAGCGCCACCAGCAGCACCTCACCGCTGTGGCTCCAGCCGGTGCCGTAGTGGGCCAACGGGCCGCTCAGCTCCGGCCGGCCCTTGTCGTCACGGACCAGTGGCAGCGTCTGCGGATCGGTGCCCAGCGCCTGCGCCAGTACCTGCCGTGCCTGCGGTTCGCCGCGCTGGCCGGGCACGTGCGGGCGCCGCCAGACCGTCACCGGACCGAAGCGCCACGGGCCATCGAGGGTGGCTGGCAGGCTCATCCGCACGCGCCCATCACGCAATTCCACGACGGGTTCACGGCCGTGCGCGTCAACTGGTCACCGTTCCCCACCGGAGGTTCGATCATGGGCATCATCATCTGGCTGATCGTCGGCGGCATCGTAGGCTGGCTGGCCAGCATCATCATGAAGCGCGATGCCCAGCAGGGCATCATCCTCAACATCGTGGTCGGCATCGTCGGCGCGCTGATTTCCGGCTGGCTGTTCGGCGGCGGCATCAACGAAGCGATCACCATTCGAACCTTCCTGTTCTCGCTGATCGGTGCAGTGATCCTGCTGGCGATCGTCAATCTGTTCACCCGCAAGAGCATACGGTGATCTGAGGGGTAGCGCCGGGCCATGCCCGGCGTCACCCTGCCGCCGCTGCGCTCGCCGGGCATGGCCCGGCGCTACCTCAACTCAACCCAACTGCACCCACGCCGGCGCATGGTCGCTCGGACGTTCCCAGGTGCGCGGCTCGCGGTCGATGCCCGAAGCCACCGCACCGCTCTTCAGCGCATCGGAGACCAGGGTCAGGTCGATGCGCAGGCCCAGGTTGCGACGGAAGCCGGCGGCGCGGTAATCCCACCAGCTGAAGGTGCCCGCCTCGTCGTTGTGCAGGCGGAAGCCATCGTGCAGGCCCAGCTGCAGCAGCTTGTTCAATGCGCCGCGCTCGGCGGTGGAGGTCAGGATGTGGTTGTCGTTCCACACCTCCGGGTCGTGCACGTCGCGTGCGTCCGGGGCAATGTTGAAGTCCCCCATCACGATCAGCTTCGGGTGGCGCTGCAGTTCTTCGGCGATCCAGGCATGCACCGCCTCAAGCCAGCGCAACTTGTACTCGTACTTGTCGGTACCGATGTCCTGGCCGTTGACCACGTACAGGTTGATTACCCGCAGGTCGCCGAAGGTACCGGCGATGACGCGCTTCTGCTCGTCCTCGAAGCCGGGAATGCCGATCTGCACGTCCTGTGCAGGCTCACGCGACAGCAGCGCCACGCCGTTGTAGGTCTTCTGGCCGGCGAACACGCTGCGGTAGCCGGCAGCGATCAGCGCAGAGTCGGGGAACTTGTGGTCCTCCAGCTTGGTTTCCTGGATACCGACGATGTCCGGGCCGAACTCCTTGAGCCACTGCTCCAGGTGCGGCAGGCGGACATTGAGCGAATTGACGTTCCACGAGGCGATTTTCATGCGGGCATTCTACCCGGGTGGCCGGGATGGGGCTCGGCCCGGATTCCCGTGTAGAGCCGAGCCCACGCTCGGCTGCATTGATCGGGCACCCAGCCAGGAGCAGCCGAGCGTGGGCTCGGCTCTACAGAAGAATCGGGCCCTGATTCAGTAGAGCCACGCCTTGCCTGGGTTCACCGCAGCAGCAGCTTCAACAACCCCGCAATCTTCGAATACGGCGGCCGCAGCCGGTCGCTGGCCGCCCAGCGCGACTGCCACAGCACCGGCAGCCGCTTGCTCATCGCATCGAACCCGGCCCGGCCGTGGTACGCGCCCATGCCGCTGGCCCCTACCCCGCCAAACGGCAATCCATCGGCGACGAAGTGCAGCAGCGTGTCATTCACTGTCACCCCGCCGGCCACCACCTGGCCGAGGATGCGCTCCACCGTGGCCGTGTCATGGCTGAAGGGATACAGCGCCAGCGGCCGTTCGCGGGACAGCACGTCCGCCAGCGCCGCCTCCAGGTCCGGGTAGGCCCGCACCGGCAGGATCGGCCCGAAGATTTCCTCGCGCATCAGGTCCAGATCGTCGGGCGGGTCCAGCACCACGGTCGGCACCAGCAGGCGCTCGCGGTCGGCGCGCACCTCATCCACCTGCGCCAGCGGAATCACCGGCACGCCGCGTTGCCGCGCCTGTGCCAGATAGCCCTGCAGGCGCCGGTACTGGCCTTCATTGATGATGCGGGTGTAATCGTCGGCATCGCTGAAGTCGCCATAGCGCTCGCGCACCTGCTGCTGCAGCGCCTGCACGAACTCGCGCTGGCGCACGGTATCGATCAGCACATAATCCGGCGCGATGCAGGTCTGGCCCGCGTTGAACCACTTGCCGGTGGCCAGCCGCGCGGCGGCTTTGCCCAGCGGAAAATCGCGGCAGACGATGGCCGGCGACTTGCCGCCCAGTTCCAGCGTGACCGGCACCAGATGCTCGGCGGCGGCGGCCATCACCTTGCGGCCAACGGCCGTCGAGCCGGTGAACAGCAGATGGTCCAGCGGCAGCGAGGACACCGCCGCGGCCACATCCGCCCCGCCCTGCACCACCGCCACCCGATCGGGCGGGAACACGCTGGCCAGCAGATCGGCCAGGAACGCACTGGTGCGCGGCGTGTGTTCCGAAGGCTTCAGCAGTACGTGGTTGCCGGCAGCGATGGCGGTGACCAGCGGCACCAGCGCCAGCGTGACCGGGTAGTTCCACGGTGAGATCACCCCGACCACACCCAGTGGCGTCGGCCGCAGCTGCGCGCGCGCCGGCCAAAGCTTCCAGCCGGCCCGTACGCGCTGCGGCTTCGACCAACGCCGCAGGTGGCGGCGCAGGTGATCGATGGCCGACAGCACGCTCATGCCATCGGCCAGCTTCGATTCGGTGTGGGCGCGGTGGCCGAAGTCCTCGGCGATGGCCGTGGCCATTTCGTCCAGGCGTGGCTTCAGCGCTTCGCGGAGGCGATGCAGGTCATTCTCGCGCTGGGCGAGCGTGGGCCGCTGCGACTGCCACGCGCTGCGCAGGGTGTGCAGGATGGCGGGGAGGTCGGCTGGGGCGGTGGTCGTCATGGGCCGACTATACGGGGTGCTGCGCGTTTGAATGGGGTCAGATCCATTTCGCGCGCGAAAGGGATCTGACCCCGGGCGCGAGAGGGCCTGCGGCTTCGGATGCCTGTCAACCGCGATGGCGGCATTGAGTTCTGTCTTTTCGCGTCTGCGGAGTTTTGTGCCGCGCGTTGCGCGGTCGCCGAGCATGGCTCGGCGCTACAGGGAAACGAAAAGGCCGTGGTCTGCACCACGGCCTCTCCTTCATCCGATGAATATCATTCTTACTTGGTGATATCCACGTTCTTGGTTTCGCGCAGGAACAGGCCGCCGATCACCACCGACATCAGTGCGATCGCAATCGGGTACCACAGGCCGTAGTACAGGTTGCCGGTACCGGCCACCAGCGCGAACGAGATGGCCGGCAGGAAGCCACCGAACCAGCCGTTGCCGATGTGGTACGGCAGCGACATCGAGGTGTAGCGGATACGGGTCGGGAACAGTTCGACCAGGTAGGCGGCGATCGGGCCGTAGACCATGGTCACGTACAGCACCAGCAGCCACAGCATGAAGATGGTGCCGGCGATGTTGATGCGCGCACCATCGGCCTTGGCCGGGTAGCCGGCGGTGGTCAGCGCGGTCTTCAGCTCTGCTCCGAACGCATCGGCCTTGGCCTTGCCTTCTTCCTTGGTCAGGCCCGCGGCCTCATACGAGGTGACGCTGGCGCTGCCGACATTCACCATCGCCAGCGAGCCGGCGGCGGCGGGCTGCACGTCGTACGGCACGCCGGCCTTGGTCAGCGCGGCGGTGGCCACGTCGCAGGAGCTGGTGAACTTGCGCAGGCCCACCGGATCGAACTGGAACGAGCAGGTGGCCGGATCGGCGACGACCAGGGCCGGCGAGCTGCTGCGGGCTTCTTCGATGGCCGGGTTGGCGAAGTGGGTCAGGCCCTTGAAGATCGGGATGTAGGTGATGGCCGCCAGCAGGCAGCCGGCCAGGATGATCTTCTTGCGGCCGATGCGGTCGGACAGCCAGCCGAAGAAGATGAAGAACGGCGTGCCCAGTGCCAGCGCTGCGGCGATCAGCAGGTAGGAGGTGGTGGCATCGACCTTCAGCATGCTGCTGAGGAAGAACAGCGCGTAGAACTGTCCGCCGTACCAGACCACGGCCTGGCCAGCCGCTGCACCGAGCAGGACCAGCAACATCAGCTTCAGGTTGCCGCCCTTCAGGCTGTCGCGGAACGGGGTCTTGGAGCCCTTGCCTTCAGCCTTCATCTGCTGGAACAGCGGCGATTCGCTCAGCTGCAGGCGGATCCATACCGAAATGCCCAGCAGCAGGATCGACACCAGGAACGGAATGCGCCAGCCCCAGGCTTCGAAGGCCTCGTTGCCCAGCGTCATGCGGCAGGCCAGGATGATCAGCAGCGACAGGAACAGGCCGAGCGTGGCGGTGCACTGGATGAAGCTGGTGTACAGGCCACGCTTGTCGTCCGGCGCGTGCTCGGCCACGTAGGTGGCGGCACCGCCGTACTCGCCGCCCATCGCCAGGCCCTGGGCCAGCCGCAGGATGATCAGGATCACCGGAGCGGCGAAACCGATCGAAGCGTAGTTGGGCAGCACGCCGACCAGGAAGGTCGAGATGCCCATGATCAGGATGGTGACCAGGAAGGTGTACTTGCGGCCGATGCGGTCGCCGAGGCTGCCGAAGAAGGCCGCGCCGAACGGGCGTACGAAGAAGCCGGCGGCGAACGCCAGCAGGGCGAAGATCATGCCCGTGGTTTCATTGACGCCACTGAAGAACTGCTTGGCGATGATGGCCGCGAGCGAGCCGTACAGGAAGAAGTCATACCACTCGAACACCGTGCCGAGGCTCGATGCGAAGATGACCTTCTTGTGGCCCTTGGTCAGGGTGCCCGCTTTATGTGCGGTGCTGGGTGTACTGGACATGGGACGCTTCCCCTCCGAAGCAATCGTTGTTGGTGGGTGCCGACCGTTGGTCGGCACTCAATTCGGTAGATGCCGACCTTGGCCGGCATTCAATCTCGGTAGGTGCCGGCCGCCGGCCGGCACGCTCTTAGAAGCTGTACTTCGTAGTGAACTGCAACCGGGTGATGTCACCCTTGTTGCCGTTCTCCACTTCGCGACGGCCATACATCAGCTCGGCGCCGATATCGACCTTGGGCAGCGGCGAATAGAAGATGTTGCCGCGGATGCTCTGCACGCTCTTGGTCACCAGCGGGCCGAGGATGCTGTCGTTGTCGTAGTCGCTGCGCGCGTAGATCAGGTTGGTGCGCAGCTTCGGCGAGAACGCATGCCGCCAGCCGACATAGCCGGCCAGCACGCCGGTCGGGTTGAGTTCGTCGCGGGCCACGTCATAGGCACTGTCGGCAGTGATGCCCAGGCCGATGTAGCGGGCGATGCCTTCGCCACCGGTCAGCTGGTAATGCAGCGAATCGCTGTCACCCATCACCCACTTGCCGCCCAGGGTCAGGCCGCCGGCCACCTTGTCGGCCTTCGCGCCGGTCGCCTGGTTGTCGACCTTCAACTGGCGGACGATGCCGCCGACACCGAAGGTGCCCCAGTCGCCCTTCCAGCCATAGCGCAGGGTCAGGTCGGGCAGGCTGCCACGGTCGGAGTTGGCGCTGGCGTTGGTCCAGGCGCCGGTGACCGGGTTGCGGGTGCCGGTGAGGGTGGTGGTTTCCGGGTTTTCCAGCGCGACGCTGAAGCCGCCCTGGGTGTAGCGCACCTGGGCCTGGCGCACGAAGATCACGCCGTCGGTGGGGCCGACGAAGTCGACCGCTTCCGGCAGTGCGGCAGCGTCCATGAAGTTGGACCAGGTCTGGCCGGCCAGCCAGTTGTTCCAGTACATGTAGGCGTGGCGCAGGGTCACGCCGTAGGTATTGGTGGCAGTCTGGTTGCCCAGCGAGTTGCCGAAGAAGTCCATCTCGAAGAACGCACCGGCCTTGTTGCCCGATTCGCTGACGTTGTCGATGCCCAGGTTGAAGCGCGAGAACTTGGCATGGGCGTTGAAATCGGTGCCCGAGCGCTTGCCGCTGCCGCCGGCGCCTTCCACCGGGGTCTGGCCCGGGAGGTACAGCGAACGGCCGGTGGCGTCGTCGGCCAGCTGGCCATCGCTGGTCTGGGTGGCCAGGAAGTCGGCCTTGATGAAGCCGCCGATCTTGACCGTGGTGCCCGGTGCCGCGCCCGGGGTGATGGTGGTGACCTGGATCGGCTGCTTGCCGGCCGGCACCTGTGCAACCGGCTTCTGCTCGGCCTGCACCGTGCGCACTTCGGTTACCGCCTGCTGGGTCTGGCTGATCTGGGTCTGTTGTTGTTGCTGCGAAGACAGCAGCAGCTGGACCTGGCGTTCCAGTTCGGCAACGCGTGCTTCCAGTGCCTTCTCTTTGGCGGTCTCTGCGAACGCCATGCCCGGTGCGACCAGGGCGACCAGCAGGCAGGCCGCCAAAGGTGTGCGCACGGCTTTCAACGTACGGTGGCTCATGTTGCCCTCTCTCCCAAGTGGCAAGGTGATGCCGCGCGTGGGGCACGGTCGAGCCGAGACTGCGGGGCGATTATGTATAGCGGCTATTCGCCATTGGTCGAACCCGGCCCTGCAGAGCGCTCACTTTCGACCATGGTCTAACCAGGGTGGTGACGCGGCCGGGGGTGGATGGGGCAAACTGAGGGGGATCGGTCGTTGCGATGCTGCGACCGCACATACAAAGTCAACGTGCAAGTGAGGGTGCCATGGCTGATATCTACCCCGTCGATCCGCAGTTCGCCGCCAAGGCACGCATCGACAAGAAGACCTATGAACAGCAGTACCAGGCGTCGGTGACCGACCCGGATGGATTCTGGGGCAAGGCCGCCGAGCGCCTGCAATGGATGCGCAAGCCGACGAAGATCAAGAACGTCAGCTACGACCTGTCCGACTTCCACATCAAGTGGTTCGAGGATGGCGAGCTCAATGCCAGCGTGAACTGCCTGGATCGCCAGCTCGAGACGCGCGGCGACAAGACCGCCCTGCTGTTCGAGCCGGACGGCCCGGATGCACCGGCCCAGCACGTGACCTATCGCGAACTGTATGAGCGCACCTGCCGCCTCGGCAATGCGCTGCGCAACCTTGGGGTCAAGAAAGGCGACCGCGTCACCATCTACCTGCCGATGATCGTCGACGCCGCAGTAGCCATGCTGGCCTGCGCGCGCATCGGTGCGATCCACTCGGTGGTGTTCGGTGGCTTCGCGCCGAACTCGATCGCCGACCGCGTCAGCGACTGCCAGAGCAAGCTGATCATCACCGCCGACGAAGGCTTGCGCGGTGGCCGCAGGATTCCGCTGAAGGCCAACGTCGATGCCGCGCTGAAGCTGCCGGGCACGAACACGGTTGAAACCGTGCTGGTGGTGCGCCACACCGGCGGCGCGGTGGACATGCAGGCCCCGCGCGACCGCTGGTTCCACGATGTGGTGGACAGCCAGCCGTCCACCTGCGAACCGGAACGCATGAACGCGGAAGACCCGCTGTTCATCCTCTACACCTCCGGCTCCACCGGCAAGCCGAAGGGCGTGCTGCACACCACCGGCGGCTATCTGCTGTATGCGGCCTACACCCATGAAGCGGTGTTCGACCTGCGCGAGGACGATATCTACTGGTGCACTGCCGACGTCGGCTGGGTCACCGGCCACAGCTACATCGTGTACGGGCCACTGGCCAACGGTGCGACCTCGCTGATGTTCGAAGGCGTGCCGAACTATCCGGACACCTCGCGCTTCTGGAACGTCATCGACAAGCACAAGGTGAGCATCTTCTACACCGCCCCGACCGCCATCCGTGCGCTGATGCGCGAAGGCGAGGAGCCGGTGAAGAAGACCTCGCGCGCGTCGCTGCGCCTGCTCGGCAGCGTCGGCGAGCCGATCAATCCGGAAGCCTGGCGCTGGTACTACGAAGTGGTCGGCGACAGCCGCTGCCCGATCGTCGATACCTGGTGGCAGACCGAAACCGGCGGCATCCTGATCTCGCCGCTGGCCGGCGCGATGGACCTCAAGCCGGGGTCGGCCACCCTGCCCTTCTTCGGCGTGCAGCCGGCGCTGGTCAATGCCGATGGCGAGATCCAGGACGGCCCGACCGAGGGCAACCTGATCATCCGTGACTCCTGGCCGGGCCAGATGCGCACGGTGTACGGCGACCACCAGCGCTTCATCGATACCTACTTCCGCACCTACCCGGGCAGCTACTTCACCGGTGACGGTTGCCGCCGCGATGAAGACGGCTATTACTGGATCACCGGCCGCGTCGACGACGTGATCAATGTGTCCGGCCATCGCATCGGCACCGCCGAAGTGGAAAGCGCGCTGGTCTCGCATCCGAAGGTGGCCGAAGCGGCGGTCGTGGGCTTCCCGCACGACGTCAAGGGCCAGGGCATCTACGCCTACGTCACCCTGGTGGCCGAAGAGGCCCCGAGCGATGAACTGCACAAGGAGCTGATCGCCTGGGTGCGCAAGGAGATCGGGCCGATCGCCACACCGGACCACCTGCAGTGGGCACCGGGCCTGCCGAAGACCCGCTCGGGCAAGATCATGCGCCGCATCCTGCGCAAGATTGCCGAAAACGCGCCGGACCAGCTCGGCGACACCTCGACCCTGGCCGATCCGTCGGTGGTGGCGTCGCTGGTGGACGAGCGCAAGGTGCGCTGATGCAGAACCCGGAGTCGGATCCCTTTCCACCAGGAAAGGGCTCTGACCCCATCTGGTTTCCCCCACGGTTCCCCCCGACCATGACCACCCTCCTGATTGCCGATGACCACCCGCTGTTCCGCGAAGCCCTGCGTGGAGCCGTGCAGCGGGTCATCCCCGGCGTGCAGCTGTTCGAGGCCGACAGCGTGGAAGCGCTGTACGCGCTGGCCGACCAGCACAACGACGCCGACCTGGTCCTGATGGATCTCAACATGCCCGGTGCGCAGGGCTTCAACGCACTGGTGCACATGCGCTCACTGCACCCCCAGCTGCCAGTGGTGGTGGTGTCCGCGCGCGAAGAAGCCACGGTGATGCGCCGCGCGCTCGACCACGGTGCGCTGGGCTTCATCCCGAAGTCTGCGGATTCGGACACCATCGGCCATGCGCTGGGCACCATCCTCGATGGCGAGACCTGGGCACCGCCGGAAGCGCACAACGTGCCGCCCACCGGCAGCGAAGAACGCGAAGTCGGCCAGCGCCTGCGCGAGCTGACCCCGCAGCAGTTCCGTGTCCTGCAGATGCTCGGCGCTGGCCGCTTGAACAAGCAGATCGCCTACGACCTCAACGTCTCCGAAGCGACGATCAAGGCCCACGTCACCGCCATCCTGCGCAAGCTCGGCGTGACCAACCGCACCCAGGCCGTGCTGATGGCCGGCAAGCTGGCCATCGACGACGACGCCATCGTGCTGCCGCCGGAAGAAGACTGAAGGTGACGGACTGCGGAGCCGAGCATGGGCTCGGCTCTACAGACGTCATGATGCCCCTGTAGAGCCGAGCCCACGCTCGGCTGCTCTTTGCCTCAATACCAATCACTCCTCAAGCAACCATCGACTCCACGCATAGGGATACTCCCCGATGCACGTGGCCAGCCCTGCACGCACCGGATTGGCCGCGATGTACATCGCCTGTGTGCGCAGGCACTCATCGCCGCGCAGCGCATGATCGTAGTATCCCGGCTGCCAGATCGGCGCGTTGGCCTCAGCGCGCCTGCCGATGGAACGCCCGCTCCGTGATTTGAGGATCTGCATGCAGCCGGCAAGCGTGCCGTGTCGCAGCTCGATCAACCAGTGCAGGTGGTCCGGCATGATTACCCAAGCTAGGGAGAACGTCCGCCCCGTCCGCTCGACCGTGCGTAGTGCCTCGATCAGCAGATCGACGTTCGTCTCATCGTCGAACCAGCGTCGCCGCGCGTGGGTCACTGCGGTGATTGCATAGACATTGCCGGTCTGCGACCACCGGCCAATACGGAGTGCGGGGCTGGACATGCCCGAAGACTATGCAGCGACCGCCAGGCTGCCCATCAGTGCAACACCGCATGGCCTGTCAGCCAATGCCCCCTTGTAGAGCCGAGCCCATGCTCTGGTGCTGTTCGCCTGAAGACCGCGCTACGCGCGAGAGCCGAGCGCGGGCTCGGCTCTACACGACTCTGCGGCACCTGAACCCGTGGAGCCGAGCCCATGCTCGGCTGCTGTTCGCTTGAAGACCGCGCTGCGCGCGAGAGCCGAGCGCAGGCTCGGCTCTACAGGAACAGGCGTTACCCCACGCCGTGCAGGTGTTCGTACAGGATCGTCGCGCCGATGATCACCAGGATCACGCCGCCGATGATCTCGGCACGCTTGCCGACCATGCTGCCCAGCACGCGGCCGAGCATGATGCCGACGGTGACCATGGTCAGCGTGCACAGACCGATGACCGCGGCCATCACGCCGATATGCACGTCCATGAAGGCCAGGCCGATGCCCACGGCCATCGCGTCGATGCTGGTGGCGAAACCGGTCAGCGCCAGCTTCCAGAAGCCGTGGTGCTGCGAAGGGTCTTCATCATCTTCGCCACTGTCCGGGCGCAGGCCGTTGTAGATCATGTGGATGCCCAGCGCGCCGAGCAGGCCGAAGGCGATCCAGTGGTCGAAAGCTTCCACGTACTGCAGGGCGGCACGGCCGAGCAGCCAGCCGATGATGGGCGTGATCGCCTCGATGACACCGAAGATGATGCCGGCGCGCAGCGCGTCACGGAACACCGGCTTGCGCATGGCGGCACCCTTGCCGATCGCGGCGGCGAAGGCATCGGTGGACATGGCAAAGCCGATCAGGAGGATCGAAATGGGGGACATTGGCGACTGCTGAAGGTCGGGCTAGGACGGACGCACGGCCTGCGCTCGCGCCCAACCTGACGTTGCGCGCGCGGGCCGCTGGTCTCGCCAACCATCATGGTTGTCCACGCCACGGCGCACTGGCCGAGTATGTTGACGTGGACGATTCCTGCGAAGGAATCCGGCTACTCCCCAAGGGGACGCGAAGCTTAGCATCGCGATCCGCGCGTGGCGCATTTCCATCGAAACGCGCAGGCAGGGCTGGTTTGTATAGCGATGGCTATATCAGCCCCGCACTGCGTGGGGGAGCCGAGCGTGGGCTCGGCTCTACAGTCGCCCGTCAGGCGCCGCTGTTGCCGGCGTCGCGCAGCGCGCCCAGGAAGGCGCGCAGCGAGGCCGGCTTGATCGGTTTGGTCAGCACGCGGTAGCCGCGTTCGCGCGCCATCCGCTTCAACTCGTCGCGACCATCGGCGGTCAGCAGCGCACCGGGCAACGGGTAGCCCGCAGCCTCGCGAAGTGCCACCAGCGCATCCAGGCCATCCATGCGGTCGTGCAGGTGGTAGTCCACCAGCATCACCTGCGGGCGCTCGGCGATCTTCTCCAGCGCCTGGTCGACGGTGGCGGCGGTGATCACCTGCACCTGCCAGCGGCCGAGCAGTGCGCGCATGCCGTCGAGGATTTCCTCGTCGTTGTCCACGCACAGCACCCGCAGGCCCGCCAGCGAATCGCTGCGCACCGGTGTGGCCACGGCCTGGGTCGCCTTGGCAGGCTCGGTGTAGCCGGGCAAGGGCGCAACCCGCGGCAGGATGATCGAGAACATCGAGCCACTGCCAACGCGGCTGCGTGCATTGAGGCGATGGTCGAGCAGGCGCGAGATGCGCTGGCAGATCGACAGGCCCAGGCCCAACCCCTGCTCGCCCCAGTCGAACGGCTGCTGGTAGCGGTGGAACTCGTCGAAGATCTGCCGCATGTGGTGTTCGGGAATGCCAGGGCCGGTATCCCACACCTGCAGTTCCACCTCGTCGCCGCGCTGGCGCACGGCCAGTACGATGCGCCCCTGGCGTGTGTAGCGCAGCGCATTGGCCAGGAAGTTCTGCAGTACGCGGCGCAGCAGGCGGCGATCACTGCGTACCCACGCCGGGCGCGCGAACAGGTCCAGGCGCAGGCCACGACCGGCGGCGACCGGCGTGTACTGCGCCGCCAGTTCGCGCATCAACGCACTCACATCGAACTCGCCGATCACCGGGTGCAGGCCACCGGCATCCAGCCGCGACACGTCCAGCAGGCCATCCAGCAGTTCTTCGGCCGCGCGCAGCGACGCATCCACGCGTTCGGCCAGGTGCTTCTGCTCATCGCTCACGTGGTCGCTGTCACGCAACGCCGAAGCGAACAGGCGCGCGGCGTTCAGTGGCTGCAGCACGTCGTGGCTGATCGCCGCCAGGAAGCGCGTCTTCGACTGCTGCGCAACCTCGGCCTCATGCGAGCGCTCGGCCACGCGCTGTTCCAGCGTCTCGTTGGCTTCAAGCAGCGCCCTTTCAGCGTGCTTGTAGTCGGTGATGTCGTTGTAGCTGGTCACGTAACCGCCGCCGGGCAGCGCCTGGCCACGCATCTCGATCACCTTGCCGTCGCTGCGGGTGCGCTCGAACACGTGCGGCGAGCCAGCCCGCATGTAACCGATGCGGCGGTTGATCTGCACTTCGATATCGCCCTCGCCCAGCTCGCCGCGCTCGGCGTTGTAGCGGATCAGGTCGGCCACCGGGCGGCCCACGTAGAGCATGCCGTCGGGGTAACCGAACATGTCCTGGTAGCGGCGGTTCCACGCGGTCAGGCGCATGTCCGGATCGACCACGCTGACCCCGGCGCTGATGTTCTCCAGCGTGGTCGACAGGATCTCGCGGTTGAAGCGCAGTTCCTGCCCGGCTTCGTCCAGCACCGCCACCACTTCCCCCAGGTCCATGCCCGAGCCACGCAGCAGGCTGGTCAGCAGCAGGCGCGCCGATGCCGCACCGATCGAGGCGGCCAGCAGGCGCTCGGTGAACTGCACCCACGGCCGGTCAGCCGGTGCCGAGGATTGCAGCTCACGGCCCAGCGACTGCGCCTGCTCGAAGAACGAACGCCGTGCATGGCGTTCGCCGACCACGCGCGAAGCCAGCGCCAGCAGGTCGCCCACATGCACATGCCCGGGCCAGCCGCCGGCCACCGACGGGCGCTCGGCATACGGGTCGAGGAACGGTGCCGCACGCAGGCGCTCGTCGACGCCGGGCCGCCAGCGTGCGGACACCAGCATCATCGTGGCCGCATTGACCAGCAGCGACCAGAACGTGCCGTGGGTCAGCGGGTCCCAGCCGGACATGCCGAACAGCTGCTGCGGACGCAGCCACTCGATGCCGAACGGGCCGTGCTGTACCCAGGCGGCGTCGACCCAGCCGGCCATGGTCATCGCCGGCAGCAGCAGGGTGTACAGCCAGGTGGCAAAGCCCAGCAGCATGCCCACTTCGACGCCGCGCCGGCTGGCACCGCGCCAGTACAGGCCGCCGATCAGGCCGGGCGCGAATTGCGCCACCGCTGCGAACGCCATCAGGCCGTACGAGGCCAGCGTGCTGTCGTTGCTGCTGGTGCGGTAGTAGCTGTAGGCCATCAGCGCCAGCAGCAGGATCGCCAGGCGGCGGATCCACAACACGCGCGAGGCGACGTCAGCGGCTTCCTGGTGGTCACCGCTCCGACGCAGCAGTACCGGCATCACCAGATCATTGCTGACCATGGTCGCCAGCGCGATGGACGAGACGATGACCATGCCGGTGGCCGCCGAGAAGCCGCCCACGTAGGCGATCAGCGCCAGCGCATTGCGGCCTTCGGCCAACGGCAGCGCCAGCACCATCGAGTCGTCGGCGACGCTGCCGCCGGTGCCGAACAGGGTCACGCCGGCGGTGGCGATCGGCAGCACCATGCCCGAGATCAGCACCAGGTAACCGCCGAACATCCAGCGCGCGCGGCGCACGTCGCGCACGTCACCGCACTCGACCACGGCCACGTGGAACTGGCGCGGCAGGCAGATGATGGCGAGGAAACTGAGCAGGGTCTGCGAGATGAAGCCGACCGGCGGCAGGCCGGTGAACAGCGTATGCACCGACTCGACCACCGCGTCGGTGCGGTTGCTCAGCCACAGGTAGGCGAACACGCCCACCGCCAGCATCGCCAGCAGCTTGATCACCGATTCAAAGGCAATCGCCAGCATCATGCCGTGGTGGTGCTCGGTGGCATCGACCTGGCGGGTACCGAACAGGGTGGCGAACAGCGCCATCAGCAATGCCACGTACAGCGCCGGGTCGGTGAAGAAGCCGGTCGGGCCGGTGTTGCCGGTCAGCACCTGCAGGCTCATCGCCACCGCTTTGTACTGCAACGCCAGGTACGGAATGATGCCGATCAGCGCGATGATCGCCACCAGCGCCGCCAGCCGCCGCGAGCGACCGAAGCGCGAGGAGATGAAATCGGCGATGGAGACCACGTTCTGGCTGCGTGCGATCAGCGCCAGGCGCTCGATGATGCGCCAGCCGAACACCAGCAGCAGCAGCGGGCCGATGTAGATCGGCAGGTAGCCCACGCCATTGCGCACGGCAGTGCCGACCGCGCCGTAGAAGGTCCACGACGAGCAGTACACCGCCAGCGCCAGGCTGTAGACGACCGGCCGCAGCCACGGCCGGTCGGGGTACATCGGCCGACGGTCGCCCCACCACGCCACGCCGAACAGCAGCGCGGCATAGGCAACCGAGACCAGCAGCAGGACCCAACTGGAGACCACGCGTGTGTTTCCGTCGGAGGAACCCGCAGTGTAGGCCAGGCGCGGCCGGGTGTACGGGCTCGTTGGGGGCAACCGCCCCCACCAGTGTGGGGGCTTACGCGGTGCGGGCCACGACCGTGGGTCGTGGCCGGCTTCTTACTGGGCCGGCACGCCCATTTCCTTCAGCAGTTCCGGCGCCGGGTAGACCTTGGCCAGCAGCCAGCGCAGGTAGCGCATGTCCACGTGCACGGCACGCTTGTAGCGCGGGTCGAACCACCAGCTGGCGCTGACCGACTCCCAGTTGCTGTCAAAGTTCAGGCCGATCAGTTCGCCCTTGGCATTGAGCACCGGCGAGCCGGAGTTGCCGCCGGTGGTGTCCAGGTTGGTCAGGAAGTTGACCGTCTGGGTCTTCAGTGCCGGATCGGCGGTGCTGCCGAAGTCACCCTTGGCGATCGCTGCCAGCAGCGGCTTGGGTGCGTCGAACGGATAGGCGTTGGTGTTCTTCTCGACGATGCCGGCCACGGTGGTAACCGGCGAGTAGGTCACGCCATCGCGCGGGTGCAGTGCCTCGACCTTGCCGTAGCTGATGCGCAGGGTGCGGTTGGCATCCGGGTACACGGCGCGGCCCTGCTTGGCACGCCAGGCGAACAGCGCCTGCATGTAGGCCGGGCGCAGGCGCAGCTGCTCGCCCTCGCGGGTCTTGCTTTCGTTCTCGATGCGCAGCTGCGCGGCCACCAGCGGGCCGGCCACGGCGATCAGCGGATCGGCGGCCAGGGCCTTGCCTTCGCGCGCAGCCGCGAAGCGCGACAGGCGCTGCGCCTCGTCACCCAGCTGAGTGCCGGCGTACAGGGTGTCCAGTGCCTTGGCCAGCTGCTGCGGGGTACGGCCGAAGGCGGCGTCGAACTCGGCCACGCGCTGCGCGTCCGGCAGCTGCTGGTAACGGGTCAGCAGGGTGGTCAGCAGGGCCTTCTCGACCTCCGGCGCGTAGCGGCGCTGGACCTGCTTGAGCACGCCTTCGATCATCGCCTGGTCGCGCTGCTGGTAACCGCTCTCGCGCTGCGCGTCCGGTTTGGCCGATTCGATGCGCAGGCGCTCCAGCAGCAGCGCCGAGCGCAGCAACTGGCTCTGTGCGGCCATCTGGTCCAGCAGCAGGTCACGCTCGCCCACCGCCGCGCCCTGTGACAGGTTGGCCAGCAGCGCCTTGATGTCGCTCTGGTACCTGCGGTCGGTGGCGGCCAGCATCGCGGTCTCGTCGGCGGCACGCTGGGCCTTGGCGTCGCTGCGCAGCAGACCTTCCAGCTCACCGGCGGCGCGCTTGCGGTTGTTCTTCAGCGACTGCAGCTGCGAAGCGTAACGGGTACGTGCCTGCGCGTCCTTGGCGGTTGCCGCCTCGATGGTGTCGATCATCTGCTGGAACACCGAAACGCGGCGCGGCAGCACGGTGTCGATCTGGCCGGCGAATTCTGCCGCGGTACGGTGGCGGTAAGTGATGCCCGGATAACCGGCCAGCATCGCGTAGTCGCCCTCCTTCGGGCCCTCCACCGACATCTGCAGGTGTGCCGGCGCCTGGTAGGGCACGTTGTCCTTGCTGTAGGCGGCCGGCTTGCCGTCCTTGCCCACATAGGCGCGCAGCAGGGTGAAGTCGCCGGTGTGGCGCGGCCACATGAAATTGTCGATCTCATCGCCATAGTTGCCGATCGCACGCGGCGGCGCGTACACCAGGCGCACGTCGCTGAGTTCCAGCTGGGCGATGCGGTAGAAGTCGGTGCCGTAGTACATGTTGGCCACCGAGCAGCGCACACTGCCATCCTTCTCGCACTCGGCCACGATCTGCTTGCTGGCGGCATCGACGGCATCGAAGTAGGCACGGCCGGTCTTGCCGCGGGCCTGCGCCAGCACCTGGTCGGTCACCTTGTCGAAGCCGACGGTGACCAGCACGCGGAAGTCCGGGTTGGCCGGGCGCTCATCGGCACGGTCCCTGGCGATGAAGCCACCGTTGATCAGGTCGTGCTCTGGGGAGCTGTTGTACTGGATCACGCCCATCGCCACGTGGTGATTGGTCAGCAGCAGGCCGTCGCTGGACACGAACGAGCCGGTGCCGCCGCCAGCGCGCACCACCGCGCTCAGCGGCGGCGCGGTGACATTGGCCAGGTCGGCCGGATTACCCTTGAAGCCAGCGGCCTGCAGCGGCTTGGCCAGGTCCGGCAGCTGGGTCGGCATCCACATGCCTTCATCGGCGTGGGCACCGGCGGCGAGGGTCAGGCCCAGGGCCAGGGCGGTGGGAAGGGCTTTGCGTGGTGACATGAGGCAATCCGGTACGACAGAACAGCCCGGGACCATAGCCGCTGGGGCCGCATGGGGCAACGGCCGATGGTTGGGGGCACCGATGCTGGCTAGAATCAGGCACGGATACTAGGGAAGGACCGATGATCGCAGGAATCGATCTGGGCACCACGCATTCGACAGGGCTATCTGCCGCCGAGGCGCTTGCCGACCGCATCGTCCGCAACGGTCAGCAACGCGATCCGGCAGACTTCGCAGCCTGGCTGCAGCAGTCCCCGGAACTGCAGCCCCCCGCGGATGCTGGCGCGGTGAACCTGGCAACCTGGCAACGGCTGATGAAGGGCACTACGCCGTTCCCGCAAGCGAACTTCGAGCAGCTGGCCGACCGCTTCCAGTGGTATGACCGGGACAGTAGCCGCGAGTGCTACGACATGGCCGCCCTCGGCCACAGCATGCACCTGTGCTGGTTGCTGGTGCCAGGCAACGAGACCGCGCTCGCCCGTTACATGCATCTTGAGAATGCGCCGGTTTCGGTGGTGCAGGCCCGCACCCGTGTCGCCCGGCTCAGTGGCCCCTGGCACCCACTGCGCGCGCGCATCCAGGCGCTGTCCGCGCGCACGCGGCACGAAATGCGTGAAACGCTGCATTACCTTGTCGGCGTGCCTGTGATGGCGCACGTGGCGCTCCCACCGCCATTGCAGCGCAGGCAGGTCATGTTCTGGGCGGCCGCATGCGACGCCCTGCACCATTCCGTGCCGTCACGCAGACGCTTCACGCGGCGAACGGTCGCTTTGGCACTGCTTCTGACGTGCGCCCTGCTGGCCGCCATCGCAATCCTCCGCGGGGCATTTTCCAGCTCCCCCGGCAATGCAGACAGTGATCGTTCAAGCCTGCAGCCCCCACACGAGGCAAACCCATGAGCAACTGGATGGACCTGCTGGAGCGCGCCAAATCCACCGACCCGCAACCTTTCGCGGTGTACCTGCAGGGTCTGCGCAGCCAGTGGTCCCTGGACGAGCGCGCTGAAGCCAGTGCTAGGGTGCTGCAGGCGCTGCGCGCGCGGCAGGCGCCCATGAACCTGTCCGAAGCCGCGGCGCTTTACCAGGCCTTCGGCTGGGACGACGCGGGCTGCGGCCTGGCACCAGGCGAACTGCGCGAGCTGGCCGAACACGCCTGGCAGGACTGGCTGCAACTGCCCGCGCAGACCGATCTGCTGGCCCAGCAGATGGAGGCGCGTGGCGGACGCTGGACCAGCCACGATGACGCTGCCAGCCGCCTTCAGCAGCTGCGCGAACCGCGTTCGCACCTGCGCAACCTGATGTCCGCGCTGCCGCTGCGCGTGCCGCGCCAGGCCGCAGCGTTGATGGACGTACTGGGCTGCCAGGAGGACCGTCCTCTGCCGCCCGGCATCGATGCGGGCCAAGCCCGCTTCTGGGCCGGCGCCAGCGATGTCACCCGCCTCACCGCAGCACAGTTGTCATTGCTGCGTGCACTGCTGGCAAGCGTGGCGCTGACGTTGATGGCCTTCATCGCGTTGGCCACCACCCAGATCGCCAACACGCTGCTGCCCTACCAGTCGGAAGAGCAGCGCAGGGCGATCGTGCTGGGCACGGCAGCGCTGGCGCCACTGCTCGGCACGCTGCTGGCCATTGGCCTGCGTCATCTGTTCGTCTGGCAGAGCGCCCCTGAAGACCCGTCCGTGCCGCCTTCCCGGCTGCGTTGGCTGGCCCTGCCGGTCGCCTGCGCAGCCATCGCAGTGGTCGGTACCGCCGTCTACCTGTGGGTGCCCTCGCCTTCGCTGTGGTTGGCACCGCTGTGCTGGCTGCTGGCCTGGACCGTGCTGGCCACGGCATGGATCCGCTACCAGCTGCGCCGGGGCAAGCCCGTCCGCATGGAATTGCCAGTGTCATTCCTGGTGATGCTGTCCGTGCTCAGCGTGCTGCCGGCGCTTCTGGGTGCGCTGCTGCTGTGGAGCATGGACCTGTCCGGGCACCGCCAGCGGCTGCGCCGCAGCTGAAGAAGCCAGGGGTCGGACCCTTTCAACGAAAGGGCGCCGCCCCCGACCCGGTCATTTCTCCCGCCGCCAGTTGATCGAACCACGGTTTTCCACCGTGCTCGATTCCACTTCCACATCAAACCCGCGGCGCAGCAGGTACTTCAGCGTGATCACCGAACCGGCGCCCACCAGCGACACGCCGTAACCCACGTAAAGCTTGGGCGAGATGTACTTGCCGACGCCGATCACCGAACCACCCAGCGCGCGCGACTGGCTCACGCCTGCATCATCCAGGCCCAGCTTGGCACCCAGCTGCGAGGCGAGCAGGCCACTGCCAGCCGAGAGCGCCGCCGAGGCCGCGTTGACCTGCTGCGCCTGGTCGCTGCTGGCGCCGGTCAGGCTGCGTCCCAGCACCAGATAGGCCAGTGCCTCGGACTGCGACATCGCCGGATCGGACCACACGTCGGCACGGGGTTGCTGGGCACGCCCGGTCACGTCGATGCCGGCGGTGACATCACCGATGCGGCGCTCGGCGCGGATGTTGATGCGCGGGTCGGACACCGCGTTGTAGTTCCAGTTGAGGTTGCCACGGGTGATGGTCAGGTCCTGCCCATACGCCTTGTAGCGGCCGCTCACTTCCAGGCCGCCATTAGCGGTCATTTCGCGGCCGGGCTTGGCCCAGACCTGCATCTTGCCGGTCAGCGCGCCCTTCAGACCGAACCCGGTCATCTTCACCTTGTCGCCCAGGCTGACCGTCAGGTCCATGTCCAGCGGCGAGGTGCGCGACTCTTCCGGATCGGCCGGGTCGAGCACCACCACGTCTTCGGACACCGAGGTGCCGCGGTCCAAGCGTTCCAGATCGATGTCGGCCTCGGGCACGTGCACGGTGCCGCGCAGCTCCATCGCCGCCTTGGCCAGGGTGAAGTCGAGGTTGGGGTTGGCGACGATGCGCAGTTCGCTGGTGTTGGACAGCAGCACGTTCTCGCCATGGATCTTCAGCTGCAGCGGCTGCGCATCGCCGAACCACGACAGGCCACCGTCCACGTACAGCGTGCCCTGGCCCGAGTTGGCCTGCGCGGTGATCTTGGCCGAACCATCGGGCTGGGCCACGAAGCTGCCCTTGCCCTGGTCGAAGGTCAGGCCGAGCGCCGGGAATTCACCCTTGAAGTTGCTCAGCTGTGCGTCACCGCCCAGCGACGGCTGGCCTCGCGTCCCGCGCAGGCTGACGTGGCCTTCGATCAGGCCGGTCGGTCGCACGATGTCCGGCGAGAACAGCTCCAGCCAGTACAGCCGCGACATGTTGAGGTAGAGCTCACCATTAAGCGGCGCACTGGCTTCCCAGCCGGTCTGCATCTTGGCGTCGACGAAGCCATTGCCCTGGAAGCCCATGCCCAGGTAGCCCTTGATGCTGGCCGGGGTCATGTCGAGCTTCAGCGAGAACTGGTCATAGCGCACCAGCTCGCCGCGGGTGGTATCGCCCACGGTGTTGCGGTTCTCGCCCAGGCGGACGCCGCCTTCCTTCGAGCGCACCTCCACATGGCCTTCCCAGGCGTTGCCGCGCGGGCGGATGTGCGCGTCCAGGCTGACATCGCCGCGAAGGTAGATGCGGCGCCCGGACTGCGGCGGCAACCACGGCTGCACCAGCGCCAGCGGCAGCGCGTCGCTGCGCACCACCAGGCCTTCGCGCGGCCAGTTGGCCTGTGCGCACAGCGCGCCGCTGCTCGCGGCGGCCAGGCAGGCTTCGGACAGGGTGTAGGTGCTGCCGTTGATCGCGAACGCCGCCGGTGCACGCAGCGCCCAGGCATCGCCCTTCACCGGTGCGATGCGCAGCGACGCCAGTTCGCCACGCCACTGCGTGCCCTGCTGGCGCACGCTACCCTGCAGCTCGACCGCACCCATCTCGTTGCGGGTCTGCGCGGCCAGGCGCAGGTTGGACACACTGCCCTGTGCGTCGATGTTCAGCCGCTCCAGCAGCATGCCCGCGTTGACCTGCTGGCCCTGCACGGCCAGCGTGCCGCTGTCGCCGCGCCACGGCAGGCGGCCCTTGATGCTCACGCTCTCGGCACCGTAGCCATCCCAGTTGAGGTTGTTGCCGACCAGGTCAGCGGTGATGTCCGGCGCATCGCGCGGGCCCTTCACCTGTACCTGGCCACGCAGGCCACCGTCGGCGCCCGGCAGCAGGTCGCTCAACTGCAGCGGCTCGAAACGCGCATCGATGTCGAGGCGGTCGCCGACCTTGCCCGACGCGGTCACCCGGCTGCTGCCCAGCGACAGCTTCAGGTCACCCTGGCCCTGCGCGCCCTGCAGTGCGAACTTGCCCTGTGCGTCGAGATTGCGCTGGCGCAGGATGCCCTTCAGCGAGGGCAGGTCCACCGTGGCTTCCAGCGTACCCGAGGTGCCCGGTGCGGCATTGGCCGGCGGCGGCAGCTGGCGGCCCTTGGAGGCCAGGTTGCCGGACAGGCGGCCGTTCCAGCCCGGCACGAAATAGCCGGGGTCGAAGTCCTTCAGCGTGGCCTTGGCGTCCCAGTCCAGCTGCGGTGCCCACGCCACCTGGCCTTCCACCTGCAGCTGGCCACCCGGGGTCTGCGCCTGCAGCTGGTGGATCGACGCGGCCTGATCGTTGCCGCGCACGTCGAAGCGCAACTGCGCCTTCTGTGCATCACGCTCCACCTCGGCGCGGCCGATCGCGGCCCAGGCCTTCAACGTGCCAGCCAGGCCAAAGCGTGCTTCCTTCAGGGTCACCGGCACCGGTGCGCTGCCGGCGGTGTTCGGATCGGGCGTCGGCACATAGGTCAGGTCCCGCGCGACCACCGAGAAGTTGAGCTTCTGCTGGTCTTCCTGGCTGAAATCGGCGGTGCCCTCCAGGCGGGCTTCGCCACCGAGGCCCTTCAGCAGCAGCGGCGAGACCTTCAGTACCTGGTCCTGCAATGACACCATGGACGGTGCAAGTTCCAGTTCCTGCTCGCCCTGCTTCACCCTGCCACGCAGGTTGGCATTGCCGCCCTTGCCAGCAGCGGTGAAATCCAGCGACAACGGCGTGATCGCCGAGCTGGCCAAGGCCGGCGACAGCAACGCCAGATCCAGCTCGTCGCTGCGCACGCTGGCGTTCCACGTCGGGTCGGTGCGGCCATCGAACACCAGCATCGCGTGCAGCGGCTTCGGTGCACGCCCGGCCACCGCCACTTCCATGTGCGACAGGTCACCGCGGGCGACCAGGCCGACGGTAGCGGCTGTGCGCCCACGCGGTGCCGGCAACACCGCCGTCACCGTCACGTCGGTGTCGTAGTCCTTGGCCGGGATGTAACGGCCCTGGGCAGTGAAGTTGCCCATGTCACTGTCCACCACCAGCTTGTGCGCCTGGAACTCGCCGTTGGCGATCTCGATGCCGCCGCGCACGCGGCTGATGTCGATCACCGGTTCGTTGGCCTGGCTGATGCGGAAGCCATCGATGGCGATGGCATCGGCCTGGATCGCCAGCGGCATCTCGATCTGCGGCAGGGAATCGGGCCACGACGGCAGCTTGAACGGCTCATCGCTCTTGGCCAGGTTCAACGTCGCGTTGGTCAGCTCCAGCTTGTCCAGCAGCAGCTTGCGGCCCAACAGCGGGCGCAGGTCCGGCTCCAGGTGGGCACGCTCGGCGTGGAAATGGATGTCGTCATAGCGGAAGTCGACGTTGTACAGGGTCAGCGGTCCGGCCACCGGGCCGTCCACCTTGTCCCAGGTGAAGCTGGCGCCCACCGGCAGCCGCGCCACCACCTGGGCCAGCAGTACGTCACGGCCGGCCACGGTCTGTAGCAGCCAGTAGACCGCCAGCAGGGCAAGCAGCACCAGGCCCAGCACGCCCACACCCGACCATGCCCAGAAGCGGCGACGGCGATAGAAGCGCACGCGTGGCGGCGGGGTGTTCGGGGTAGGTGCGGACGCGCTCACAGGTCCGCTCCGATGTTCAGGTACAGCTGGAACTGCGAATCCGGGTTGTTCAGGCCGTGCGCCACGTCGATGCGCACCGGGCCCACCGGCGATTTCCAGCGTACGCCGAAGCCAACGCCGGTATGCAGGTCGATGGTGTTGTCGAAGGCACTGCCGGTATCGACGAACACTGCCGCACCCCAGGGGCCACCGTTGAAGTAGTGCTCGTACTCGGCCGAGCCGATCACCAGGTTCTTGGCACCCAGCGCGTACTTGTCCGGCTTCGGCGTACGCGGGCCGACCTCACGGTAGGCGTAGCCGCGGATGCTGCGGTCACCACCGGCGAAGTAGCGCAGGCTCGGCGGCATCGCCACCAGATCGCTGGTCCAGGTGGTGCCGCCCTCGCCGCGCAGGATCAGGCGATTGCTTTCACCCACCGGGATGTACCAGCGCAACACGGCGTTGGCCTGCACGAAGCTGGTATCCGAGCCGGCGCCTTCCACGCCGGCACGCACCGTTGCAGCGCCGCTGATGCCCTTGCGCGGGAACATCTCGTCGTCGACGTTGACGTAGTCGGCAACCATCTGCGGGTACACCAGCGTCGAGGTGTTGTAGACCGCGTCGGTGAATTCGGTGCCGGAGGCATAGCGCCAGCGCTCGCGCAGCGCGTTGATCGAGGCGATCGCGGTCCAGTGTTCGTTGATCTCGCCGCTGCGGCTGGCGATCAGCTTGAAGTTGCGCAGGTCGATGTAGTCGGTCTGCTCGTCATACGCGCTGGCAGCGAAGGTGTACCAGCCATCAAGCCAGTTGAAGGCCGGAATGCGGTAACTGGTGACCAGGCTCTTGCGCTTCTGCGCATAGTCCAGCTGCGTGTTCATCTTGTGGCCACGGTTGTTCAGGAACCGCCGCTCGATGCCACCGCGCACACCCGGGCCGCTCTCGCTGCCGTAGCTCAGGCCTGCGGTGTAGATGGTGCGCTTGGCCCGGGTCAGCTTCACGTCCACCGGCACTTCGCCGTTCTCGTCGGCCTGGTCCGGGCGCGGCTGGATGTCGATCACGCTGAAGTAGTCCAGCTTGGTCAGCGACTCGCGCAGCCGGTCCAGCTTGCCCTCGTGGTAGTAGCTGCCCTGGTCCCAGTACACCAGTGGATCGAACAGCTTGTCGACGAAGTAATCCTGCTCGAAGCGCACCGGGCCCATGTTGTAGCGGCGGCCGCTGTCCCAGGTCAGGTCGATGTCGGCGGCGTTGTCGGCGCGGGTGATCTGCACCTGGCGCTGGGTGTAGTCGGCATCGAAGTAGCCGCGCTCGGCCAGGCGCCGGGTGATGGTGATCTTGCTGGCTTCGTACTGGGTGTGCTCGAAGCGCTGGCCCTTGCGGGGCTTGAAGGCGGCCAGGTCGTCCTGCAGGTACTGGTCGTACATCGCCGGGCCGGTGATGTCGATGTGCTCGCGGCGCACGGTCACCGGGGCGCCCTTGTCGACATGGATCAGCACGCGCACGTGCTCGTCCTCACGCGGCGCCTCGACCTTGATCACCGGGTTGTAGTAGCCGAACGGCTCCAGCGCCTGGCGGGTCTGCCGCTCGGCCTGCGACAGCAGGTACTCCAGGCGCGATTCGCCCTGCTCCTTGCCGATCGTGTCGTACAGAGACAGCGATTCCTGGATGTTCTCGATGATTGCGGCGTCGTCGCCCTTGTCCAATCCCTTGATGTCCACCTTGTCGATGGTGCCGCGCGCATGGACCACGGAAGTGGCGGCCAGCGACAGGACCATCAGCGGCAGGGCGTATTTCTTTGGCTGCATGCGGCACAGCATACCGACCGGAGGTGACGATGCGAAATGCATCACGTCATTGCGGATCGGTTGTTAAGTGGCGGTCAAAATACACCGCAAAGTGTCGATTGTCGCAACCGACCAATCAGGATGCCGGCATCGTCCACGATGTCGGCAATGACCCCGATAGACAACGCCGGCGATGTTCCTGTAGTGCCGGCCGCTGGCCGGCACCCCACAGATCGGGGGCAATGCCGGCCAGCGGCCGGCACTACCGATACGGGCGTCAGCTCGACAGATGCTCGATCGCCGCCACCTTGCCCAGGCGCTCGCCCAGCATCGTCAGCAGCGCCAGGCGGTTGCCACGCAGTGCCGGATCTTCCGCGTTGACCATCACGCCATCGAAGAACGCGTCGACCTGCGGACGCAGGCGCGCCAGGCGTGCCAGCACCGCCACATAGTCCTTCTGGTGCAGGCTGGCGCCGGTGTCATCGATGGCGGCGGTGACCGCTTCGGCCAGCGCGCGCTCGGCATCTTCCTGCAGCAGTGCCGCGTCGATCTGCGCCGGAATCTCGCCCTCGGCCTTGCGCAGGATGTTGCGGATGCGCTTGTTGGCCGCGGCCAGCGCCTCTGCCTCCGGCAGCGCGGCGAAGGTGCCGATTGCATCCAGGCGGCGATCGAAGTCGTACAGCGAGGCCGGCTTCAACTCGGCCACCGCGTTGAAGTGCGTGGCCGGCACGCCCTTGTCGCCGTAGTAGCCCTTCAGGCGGTCGAGGATGAAGTCGTACAGCTCGCCGACATCGGCCTGCACGTTGCGCGCGGCCAGGCCGGCATTGGCGCTGGCCATCAGCGCGCGCAGGTCCAGTTCGAAGCCGCTTTCGATGATCGTGCGGGCCAGGCCCAGCGCATTGCGGCGCAGCGCGAACGGGTCCTTGTTGCCGGTCGGCTTCAGGCCTGCAGCGAAACCACCGGCCAGCGTATCCACGCGTTCGGCGATGGCCAGCACCTTGCCCAGCGGCGACAGCGCGATGTCGTCACCACCGAAGCGTGGCTGGTAGGCCTCGTCGATGGCCAGCGCCACGTCGGCCGATTCACCACCGGCCACGGCGTAGTGGCGGCCGGCGATGCCCTGCAGTTCCGGGAATTCGTTGACCATGCGCGACTGCAGGTCGTTCTTGGCCAGCTCGGCAGCCCGCTTGGCCTGCGCCGGATCGGCACCGACCTGGGCTGCGATCACTTCGGCCAGTGCGGCCACGCGCGCCACCTTGTCGGCCACGCTGCCCAGCTTGGCCTGGTAGGTCACCGTCTTCAGGCCGTCGCCCATCGACACCAGGCCCTGCTTCAGGTCCTCGTCGAAGAAGAACTTGGCATCGGCAAAACGCGGGCGGATCACCCGCTCGTAGCCCTTGGCCACTTCGGCCACGTCCTTCGATTCGATGTTGGCGATGCCGATGAACTTCTCGGTCAGCGTGCCGGCGGCATCCAGCACCGGGAAGAACTTCTGGTTGATCTCCATCGTTTCGATCAGTGCTTCCTGCGGCACTGCCAGGAAGGCGCGTTCGAAGCTGCACAGCACCGCCGAGGGCCATTCGACCAGGTTCACCACCTGCTCCAGGTTGTCTTCGGTGATGCGGGCGCTGCCACCGGCCCCGGCTGCAGCGGCCTCGACCTCGGCGACGATGCGCGCACGTCGCTCGCTCGGGTCGACCAGCACGAACGCGGCGCGCAGCGCTTCAACGTAGTCCTGCGGCTGCGCCAGCGACACGGCCTGGTCGTGGTGGAAGCGATGGCCACGGCTGGCACGGCCGGCCTGCAGGCCGAACAGTTCGGCCTCGACCACGTTGGCGCCGTGCAGCAGCACCAGCCAGTGCGCCGGGCGGGCGAAGCCCCAGGCGTGATCGCCCCAGCGCATCGGCTTGGGAATCGGCATCGCCGCGATCGCCTCGCGCAGGATTTCCGGCAACAGGCTGGCGGTGCTCGCGCCCGGGGTCACCGCGCGGTGCACGAAGCGCTCGCCCTTGTTGTCGGTGGTCTTCTCCAGCGCGGTCCAGTCGATCCCGGCCTTGGCGGCGAAGCCCTGCAGGGCCTTGGTCGGCTGGCCTTCGGCGTCCAGCGCGATGTTCAGATACGGGCCCAGCACTTCGCTGTGCTGTTCCGGCTGTTCCAGGCCGACGCCCGGCAGCAGCACGGCCAGCCGGCGCGGGGTCGACAGCGGGCGGGCATCGCCCAGCTCCAGCGCGACGCCACGCTTGCGCAGGCCTTCGACAACACCGTCGAAGAACGCCTGGGCCAGGCCCGGCAGCGCCTTGACCGGCAGCTCCTCGGTGCCCAGTTCGATCAGCAGGGGGGACAGTTGGCTCATCGGTTCGATCCTGTGGTGGGGGCGCAGCGCGCAACGCGTCCGGCGCCCCGGGTAGTTGATGAAAAGCGGGACGGTGCAGGAAGGCGGTCAGGCCTTCTTCGCACCCGGGAAGCCCAGCTTCTCGCGCTGCTCGTAATACGCCTTGGCCACCGCCTGGGCCAGCGCGCGCACGCGCAGGATGTAGCGCTGGCGCTCGGTCACGCTGATCGCGCGGCGCGCATCGAGCAGGTTGAAGGTGTGGCTGGCCTTCATCACCTGCTCGTAGGCCGGCAGCGGCAGGCCCACTTCCACCAGCTTCTGCGCTTCACGCTCGCAGGCATCGAAGCGGTGGAACATTTCGTCCACGTCGGCGTATTCGAAGTTGTAGGTGCTCTGCTCCACCTCGTTCTGGTGGTAGACGTCGCCGTAGGTCACCGGCTGGCCGTCCGGGCCGTAGGTCCAGACCAGGTCATAGACGTTGTCGCAGTTCTGCAGGTACATGCACAGACGCTCGAGACCGTAGGTGATCTCGCCCAGCACCGGTCGGCACTCCAGGCCACCGGCCTGCTGGAAGTAGGTGAACTGGGTCACTTCCATGCCGTTGAGCCAGACTTCCCAGCCCAGGCCCCACGCGCCCAGCGTCGGCGATTCCCAGTTGTCCTCGACGAAGCGCAGGTCGTGCACCAGCGGATCGATGCCCAGTGCCTTCAGCGAATCCAGGTACAGCTGCTGGATGTTGTCCGGCGCCGGCTTCATCGCCACCTGGTACTGGTAGTAGCGCTGCAGGCGGTTCGGGTTCTCGCCGTAGCGGCCGTCGGTCGGGCGGCGCGACGGCTGCACGTAGGCCGCGTTCCAGCTTTCCGGCCCGATCGCCCGCAGGAAGGTGGCCGGGTGGAAGGTACCGGCGCCCACCTCCAGGTCGAGCGGCTGGATGAGCACGCAGCCCTGCTGGGCCCAGAACTGGTTCAGGGTCTGGATCAGGCCCTGGAAGGTGATCGGAACGGTCGGGGTCGCGGACATGCGTACGAGTCTTGGCCGGCAAGGGGGTGCGCTAGTATAACGGCCGACCTGCGGGGCATTCCGTACCCGGGAGGAGCAGGCAGATGGAACATCGGCTGCCGGTGGGCACGCCCGGCGAGCCAGGCGGCGTCCCGCTGCCGTGGGGCCGCCTGCATTTCGAGCAGGTGGGTGCGGCGCTGCTGGCCGACGGCCTGGTCGCCGAGCACGAGGGCGAGCGCATGCGGTTTTCCGCACAGGGCGCGCGCAATGCCAGTGAAGTGCACCCGCTGGTGCTGCTGTCCAACCTCAAGCTGGCCACCCGCGACGGCGGCGAACTGACCCTGGAACGCCTGACCGAATGGCTGGCCCGACGCACCGGCAACCGCTACCTGCGCATCGATCCGACCCGGGTCGACGTCGCTGCGGTCACCGCGCTGGTCTCCCACGCCTATGCCCGTCGCCACCGCTTCCTGCCGCTGGCAGTGGATGCCGAACGGGTACTGGTGGCCACCAGCGAGCCGCTGGTGCAGGAATGGCGCCGCGACCTGCAGCACCTGACCCGCCGCCGCATCGAGCTGGCGGTGGTCAATCCGCTCGACCTGCACCGCTACACCATGGAGTTCTACGGGGTGACCCGTTCGGTGCGTGGCGCGCGCGGCGACGTCCGCGGCGAGGCCAACACCACCCTGCCCAGCTTCGAGCAGCTGGTCGAGCTGGGCCGCACCGGCGACGTCAATGCCGACGACCAGCACATCGTGCACATCGTCGACTGGCTGCTGCAGTACGCCTATGAGCAGCGGGCCTCGGACATCCACCTGGAACCGCGCCGCGAGATGGGACGCATGCGCTTCCGCATCGATGGTGTGCTGCACAAGGTGTTCGAGGTGCCGCCGGCAGTGATGACCGCGGTGGTCAGCCGCATCAAGGTACTCGGCCGCATGGACCTGGCCGAGCGCAGGCGCCCGCAGGACGGCCGCATCAAGACCCGCTCGCCGGGTGGCCGCGAGGTCGAGATGCGCCTGTCTACCATGCCCACCGCCTTCGGTGAGAAGTGCGTGATGCGCATCTTCGACCCCGATGCCGCCTTCAAGAGCATCGACCAGCTCGGCTTCAGCCCGCAGGAGGCCGCTGGCTGGAATGCACTGGTCGAGCGCCCGCACGGCATCGTGCTGGTCACCGGCCCGACCGGCTCGGGCAAGACCACCACCCTGTATTCCACGCTGAAGCGGCTGGCCACGCCGGACGTGAACGTGTGCACGGTGGAGGACCCGATCGAGATGATCGCCCCCGAGTTCAACCAGATGCAGGTGCAGGCCAACATCGACCTGGACTTCGCCAGCGGCGTGCGCACCCTGCTGCGGCAGGACCCGGACATCATCATGATCGGCGAGATCCGCGACCTGGAAACCGCTCAGATGGCGGTGCAGGCCTCGCTGACCGGCCATCTGGTGCTGTCCACGCTGCATACCAACGACGCGCCGTCGGCGGTCACCCGCCTGCTCGACCTGGGCGTGCCGCACTACCTGCTGGCCAGCACCCTCAACGGCATCCTCGCCCAACGCCTGGTGCGCACCCTGTGTCCGCACTGCAAGCAGCCGCACACCCTCGGTGCGGCCGACTGGGCGGTGCTGGCTGATAGCCAGGCTGCATATCCAGATGCCGCCACGCCCTGTCGTCCGGTCGGTTGCCTGGAGTGCCGGCGCACCGGATTCCTCGGCCGCATCGGCCTGTATGAGTTGCTGCCATTGGGCTCGCGGCTGCGCGGGCAGATCCGCGCCGACATGGATCTGGCCGGTTTCACCCGTGCCGCGCGCGCTGAAGGGCTGCGAACCCTGCGCCAGGCCGGGCTTGAAAAGGTGGCGCAGGGGCTGACTACAATCGAGGAAGTCCTGTCAGTGCTGCCGCCCCCGGATGAACCCAGCCCCCTTCCTGATCCTTGAAACCGGCCGCCCGGTACCGTCGCTGCGCCGCTACGGGCGCTTTCCGCACTGGATCCGCGTCGCCGCCGGGCTGGAGGAACATGAGACGGTGGTGGTCGATGTCGAACACGGTGGCGCCCTGCCCGATCCGCACGGTTTTGCCGGGGTACTGGTGACCGGCTCGGCCGCCTTCGTTACTGACCACGCCGACTGGAGCGAGCGCAGCGCGGCGTGGCTGCGCCAGACCGCCCACGCTGACCTGCCGGTGTTCGGCATCTGCTACGGCCACCAGCTGCTGGCGCATGCGCTGGGCGGTGAGGTGGCCTACAACCCGGCCGGGCGCGAGTCCGGCACGATCGAACTGGAGCTGCAGCCACAGGCGGCACAGGATCCGCTGTTCCAGGGCCTGCCGCAGCACTTTGCCGCTCACGCCACCCACCTGCAGACCGTGCTGCGCGCACCCGACGGTGCCGAGGTGCTGGCACGCTCGCCGCTGGATGGCTGCCACGCGTTCCGCTGGGGGCGCCAGGCCTGGGGCGTGCAGTTCCACCCCGAATTCGCCACCCACCACATGCGCGGCTACGTGCGCGCCCGCGCCGACTGCATCGGCCGCCACGGCGGCTGTGCGCGCAGCATCGAGCGCGCAGTCAGCGCCGCACCGCTGGCCCGCCAGCTGCTGCGCCGCTTCGTCCGACAGGCGCGGCTGTCTTCAGCCCAGCCGGCGGCAAAACAGGGATAATCAGCGGCACGGGCAACCGCCCGTCCCCTCCTGTCCTTCCCGGATGTCCATGAAAGAGATTCGCAAGCTGCCGGCCTCGGCGGGCGCCCAGTGGTTGCTGGATACGTTCTCGCTGTATCGGCGTGCGCCGCTGCAGCTGGCCCGGATCGGCCTGGCCTGGCTGCTGGTGAGCTGGGTGGTCACCCTGTTGTCGACGCTGATTCCCGGCGCCGCCGGCATGGCCGTGCAGCTGATGACCCTGGCCATCTCGCCGATCATGTTCGGCGGCATGCTCTACGCCGTGGGTGAGATCGACGAAGGCCGCCCGGGCCTGTCCTCGCACCTGCTGCAGCCGATCCGCGACCACCGCGTCAGCCACCTGCTGGTGCCGCTGGCGATCCAGGTGCTGGCGGTGCTGCTGCTGGGCGCGTTGCTGTTCATGATGATCGGCCGCGAAGGCTTCACCGCCTTCAGCGAGGTCATGACCAAGATGGAAGAGATCAGCCGCAGTGGCCAGCAGATCAAGCCGGACGATGCCGCAGCGCTGGTGGCCAACCTGCCGGCCAAGCGCATCGCGCTGTGGATGCTGCTGGTGTTCCTGAGCGCGGTGGCGCTGTCGCTGGCGATGTTCACCCAGCCGGCGCTGGTGGTGTTCGACAAGCAGAGCGGCATGCACGCGCTGCGCCTGAGCCTGCAGGGCTGCATCGAGAACATCGGCGCGATGATCGTGTTCGCCGTGCTCGGCCTGATCGCCGCGTTCTGCATCTACATCCTGTTCGTGATCGTGATCCAGATCGCGATGCTGATCGGTGGCCCGCTGGCCGCCGCCTTCATCGCGCAGCTGGTGCTGACCACGGTGCTGATGCCGCTGTATGTCGGCGCGGTCTATGCCGCGTGGAAGCAGATGTTCGTGCACCGTGGCAGTCGCGCCGCACCGCCGGTCCCGACCACCCCGACCTCGAGCGACGTGTTCCACGCCTGACCGGTCCCACCGGTAGCGCCGGGCCATGCCCGGCGGTGGCATCACATCGCACCCCGCACGCCGGGCATGGCCCGGCGCTACCGCATCAGGCGGCGGGTTTCTTCACGGCCGACGACGGCACCAGCCAGCGTGCGGCGTGGATGCCGAGCTCGTAGAGCAGGCACATCGGGATCGCCAGCATCAGCTGCGAGACCACGTCCGGCGGGGTCAGCACCGCCGCCAGCACGAAGATGCCGACGATCGCGTAGCCACGGCCTTCCTTGAACTGCTGCGGCGTCACCCAGCCCAGCAGCACCAGGATCACCATCGCCACCGGCAGTTCGAAGCTGCCACCGAAGGCGAAGAAGATCGCCAGCACGAAATCCAGGTAGGCATTCGCATCCGGGGTGATCGCGATCACGTCCGGGCTGAAGGTGGTCAGGAAATGGAACACCGCCGGCAGCACCAGGAAGTAGGCGAAGGCACAGCCGGTGTAGAACAGCAGTACCGAAGACACCAGCAGCGGCACCGCCAGGCGCTTCTCACGCGCGTAAAGCCCCGGGGCGACGAAGGCCCACAGCTGGTACAGCAGCCACGGCACCGCCACGAACAGGGCAACGAAGAAGGTCAGCTTCAATGGCGCGAAGAAGGCGCCGGCCGGATTGGTCGCGATCATCGTCTGCCCGTTGGGCAGCTGCGAGACCAGCGGTTCGGCCAGCGCGTTGTACAGCTTCTGGGTAAACGGCAGCAGCGCCAGCAGCACCACGCCCAGGCCCAGCAATGCGCGCACCAGGCGGCCGCGCAGTTCCACCAGATGTTCGACCAGCGAGCTTTCGCCGAAATCCTGTTCACTCATGGCTGGCGCTCCGTGCGCTGCGGCGTCGGAGCACCGGCTTCAGGGGGTGTCGCCGGCATCGGCTCTGGCGCAATGCCCTCCTGTACCGGTGCATCGGCAGGCGGCAGGCCGCCCATATGCGGCGGCGGATCCGCAGGCGCCGGTGCGCGTACTTCCTGCGCCAGCGCATCGCCCTGCTGCTGCGCCTGCTGCGCTTCGCGACGGATCGCCTCGCCGCTGGCGCGCAGCTGGTTCTCGGTGTCCTGCATGCCCTGGCGCACCTCCTGCATCTGCCGCTTGATGTCCTCGGCCTGCAGTTCGCGTTCCAGTTCCTGTTTCACCGAATCCCACTGATTGCGGGCACGGCGCACCCACAGGCCAGCGAAGCGGGCCGCCTTGGGCAGGCGCTCAGGACCGAGCACCACCAGGGCGACCACCGCGATCACCAGCAGTTCGCTGAAGCCGATATCAAACACCGCAACCGCTCCGGATCAGCGAGGGGTGCGGTCGTGCTCGTCCTGCGCGGAGCGCGAGGCGTCCTGGCTGCGCGACTCGTCGCCCAGCTGCGCGTTCGGCTTGTCCTCGTCGCGCATGCCCTTCTTGAATTCCTTGACCGCCGAGCCGAGGTCCTTGGCGCCACTGGTCAGGCGCTTGGTGCCGAACACCAGCAGGACGATGGCCAGCACGACCAACCAATGCCAGATGCTGAAACTGCCCATAAAGACGCTCGTTACGTTAGTGATCAGGCTGTCGAGCATAGCGCACCGGCTGTCAGCCGGCGCGCGTGACGAAAGTCAGTTCCCGCCCAGCGTTTCCGTGCGGATTTCGCCGTCGTTGACCGGCTGGAAGCCCTGCTGCTGCGGCGGCGGGTTCTGCGGCACGTTCTGCAGCGGCGCGGTGGTGGCTTCGGCGGGGGCCGCCGGCGCTGCCTGAACAGGCGCCGGCGCAACCGCCGGGGTCGCCGCCGGACGCGGTGCACTGCCACCATTGCCGTTGCGATTGTTGCGGGCGGCGTAGGTGGCCTCTTCCAGACGATCACGGAAGGCGACCACGTCCATCGACGGCGAACCGGCGGCGCGACCTTCGAAGATCATGCGCGGCGTGGTGTTGCTGCCGTAGGCGTCAAGGTTGGCGGCATCGTCGATCTGCAGCACCGCACCATCCAGCGCGACGCCCGCGAACAGCCCACGGGCACGCGACCAGGACCAGATCTCGGCCTTCAGCTGGCCGTCGGTGGCGGCGGCGGCATTGCGGCCGACCGGACCGGCGGCAACGCCAGCATCGGCGCCGAGCGTGAACTTGCCGTTGACCAGATTGTCCAGGCTGCGGTCGTTGCGGAACACCAGAACCACATCCGAAGATTGCACGCCGGCCTGGAAGCCGATGCTGCCACCGGTGAGCTTCACGAACACCGGGTTGGACCATGCGCCATTGGGCATGCGCACCGACATCAGGCCGTGGCCACGACGACCGCCAATGACAAGACCGGCCTTGATCGTGTCGGGAATGACGATGACCGCGCGGCCTTCGTCGAGCAATTTATCCGGAATGCCCTGTTCAGGAATTTCCTGGATTTCGGCCAGCACGCGCACGGCGTTGCGGGCGCGCTGGTCTTCCTGCGGTCCGGCCATGGCCTGGCTGGACAGCAGGCTGGCGGCGATCAGCAGGGCTTGGATCGGGCGACGCATGGCAGGCTCCAGAAGTCAGTCCATAGGAAGATATAGCAAGTGACTGAAATTAGTGGTGTTGTCATGAATCCCCAATGAGCGTTCCCTGCCCGCATTGATGCGCGCTATGCCTGCAATCCGAACCCTGCATCCCGGTGCGGCGCCGGATAGGCGACAATACCGCCCATGCTCGACGCACCCGATACCGCCGTGCTGGCGGTCAACCTAGGCACGCCCGAGACGCCGACGGCCCCCGCCGTACGCCGTTACCTGGCCGAATTCCTGTCCGACCCGCGCGTGGTCGCGATTCCGGCACTGCTCTGGCAGCCGCTGCTGCGCGGGCTGATCCTGCCGCTGCGAAGCGGCCGGTCGGCGGCCAAGTACGCCCAGGTCTGGCTGCCCGACGGCTCACCGCTGATGGTACATACGCGCCAGCTGGCGCAGGCCATGCAGGCCCTGCTGCCGACCCTGACGGTACGCCATGCGATGCGTTACGGCGAACCGGCGCTGGCCGGCGAGCTCGACCGTCTTGCCGCCGACGGCGCGCGCCGGATCGTGGTGTTGCCGCTGTACCCGCAGTACTCCACCACCACCACCGCCTCGGTCGAAGACCGGGTCGATGCGTGGCAGCGCCGCAACCCGGGCGTGACCGTGAGCCTGGTGCGGGATTACTCGGTCGATCCCGGCTGGGTCGAGGCCATTGCCGGATCGATCCGCCGCTACTGGGAACAGCACGGTCGCGGTCAGAAACTGATGTTCTCCTTCCATGGTATCCCGCAGCGCCTGGCCGACGCGGGCGACCCGTATCCGCAGCGCTGCGAGGCCAGTGCGCAGGCCATCGCCAATGCACTGGGCCTGGTCAAGGACGACTGGCAGATGGGTTACCAGTCGCGCTTCGGCCGCGAGCGCTGGTTGCAGCCGTATGCCGAGCCCAGCCTGTGGGCGCTGGCCGAATCCGGCGTGAAGCAGATCGACGTGGTCTGCCCGGGATTCGCCACCGACTGTCTGGAGACGCTGGAAGAGGTTGCGCTGGGCTTCACCGAAACACTGGCCGAGCGCGGTGCGACGATGCGCTACATCCCCTGCCTCAACGCCGAACCGGAGCATGCACGCGCCTTGGCACGACTGGCCGTGTCCTCGCTGGCATGAGCCTGCAACCGTTTGAACTCCAGGTCGGTTGCGCACGCGTCGCCGGCCTGCGCAACCACGGCGGCGGCCCACGCGTGCTGGCCCTGCATGGCTGGCTCGACAACGCCGCCAGCTTCGTGCCGCTGGCGCCGCACCTGTCCTCGCTGCAGCTGGTGGCCATCGACCTGCCCGGTCACGGCCACAGCGCGCATCTGCCGGCCGGTGCCAGCTACACCACGGCCGCCGCGATCTGCCACGTACTCGACGTCGCCGATGCACTGGGCTGGGACCGCTTCAGCCTGCTCGGCCATTCGATGGGTGCCGGCATTGCCAGCCTCACCGCCTCGGTCAGCGATCGCATCGAACGGCTGGTGGCGATCGAAGCACTCGGCGGCCTGCGCGGTCCCGAGGAAGAAACGGCGCATCGCCTGCGCGAGCATGTGAACGCCACGCGCGCGTTGGCACGCAAGCAGCTGCGCGTGTTCCCCGATCTGGCAGCGCCGATCCGCGCGCGGATGATGACCAACCAGCTCAGCGAACCCTGCGCACGGCTGCTGGTCGAGCGCGGTGTGGAACCGGTCGAAGGTGGCTACCGCTGGCGCAGCGACCCGCGCCTGATGCTGCCCACTGCGATCCGCCTCAGCGAAGGCCAGATCGACAACCTGCTGCAGGCCATCGCCTGCCCGACGCAGGTGATCTATGCCACGCCGGCGCAGTCCTACTATCCCGAGCCGATGCGCAGTGATCGCCTGCAGCACCTGCGTGATGGACGGCTGGCCGTGTTTCCCGGCAACCACCACCTGCATATGGAAGACCCGGCACGCATCGCCGAGGTGATCCTGCGCTTCCTCGGCAACGACAACGCCGGCTGAGTCGCAGCGTCCGCTGCACTTCATTCTGCGCACTTCCGGCCGATACATCAGTTGCGGGCCACTGCGTCCGCAGCACGTGGGCCCGGTCGGGCCTGCGGCGTGTGTCTGGTCCTGCAAGGAAGTCCGCATGCCCGCTCCATTGCTCCGTCACCCACAGGATGTGGTCACGGCGCCCCGTCTGCGCGACGTTGATTGCGTCGCATTCCCCGAATTCCCGGTCCATGCCCTGGCCACGCACTCGTGCGTGCGTCACCGTGTGGCCGTTGTCGTCTGCTGATCCAGGAGTCGCCGATGTCCGCTGCATCCACTCGCCCCCCCGATACCGCCCGCCTGCCGCATCTGCAGCGGCTCGCCCACCGCGCTGACCGCCGATTGCTGATCGGCAGTGCGGCACTGGCGGTGGCCGGCCTGGTGCTGGCCCTGCGCGGGCCTCATGTCCTGACCGCCTCGCTGGTCGCGGCCGCTGTGCTGCCTGCCATGTGGCTGGCCGGTCCCAAAGCGGGCCATAGCGCCACCCGCAATGGCCTGGCGCTGTTGTTGTCGCTGCAGTTGGCATGGTTGTGCGCGATCGCGGGCCTGTCGCCGGCGTTGCCGATTGCACTGCTGCTGGGCGTGCTGTTGAGCCATCGTGATCGCCTGCCGGTATGGCTGGCCGGCGGCATCGGCACGCTCGCGCTGTTGGCGCCGCTGCTGCAGGGCGCAGCAGTGGGACCTACGTTGCTGCAGGCAGGCCTGTTCGCCGGGCTGACGGCATTCCTCGGCCAGGTCGCGCTGCGCCTGCGCCAGCAGACCGAGGCGCTTGGCCACGGCCCGCGCCGGCTGGCTGCGCTGGCCCGCGACATCGCCACGGGCACCGACCTGGGCGCACATGCCGACACCGCATCCTATGCACCCGGCTCGTTGGCCCATGCGCTGGCCGATACCGCGCGCCACGTCCAGGCCCAACGTGGGCGTGAGGCTGAGGCGCATGCCGAGAATGCGCAGATCCGTCAGGCGCTGGACGCCTCGCGCACCGCGATGATGATCGCCGACAATGATCACGTGATCCGCTATGTGAACCGCTCGGTGGTGGCTCTGCTGCGCAACCAGCAGGCGACACTGCGCCAGGCCTTCCCTGACTTCGATGCCGAACGCCTGGTCGGCAGCAGCATCCATCGCTTCCATGCCAACCCGGACCGCATCCGCGCCATCCTCAATGGCCTGCAGGCCAGCCACAACGGCAAGGTACAGATCGGCCCGGTGCACTTCGCCCAGGTGGTCACCCCGGTGTTCGATGCACAGGGCATGCGCCTCGGTTTCGCCGTGGAATGGCATGACCGTACCCAGGAGCTGGCGCTGGAGAACGCCGTGGCCGGCATCGTCGCTGCTGCCGCTGCCGGCGATCTCGGCCAGCGCCTGCAGGCAACCGAAGGCGCCAGCTTCCTCGATGGCCTGACCGGTGGCATCAACCAGCTGCTCGATACGCTGGGCAGCACCGTCAACGACGTGCGGCAGATGCTTTCGGCGCTGGCCAACGGCGATCTCGATCGGCGCATGCACGGTGAGTACCACGGTGCCTTCGCCGCGATCCAGCATGATGCCAACGCCACCGCCGGCCAGCTGGCGCGCATGGTGGGCCGCATCCAGCAGTGCGCGGCCTCGATCAGTACCGCCGCCAGCGAGATCGCTGCAGGCAATGGTGCGCTGTCCGAGCGCAGCGAGCGCCAGGCGGCGCACCTGCAGGAAACCGCAGCCTCGATGGAGGAGCTGACCGTCACCGTGCGCCAGAACGCTGCGCATGCGCGCGAGGCCAGTGAGCTGGCTGCGTCCACGCAGAGCGCCGCCAGTGATGGCAACACCGCGATGCAGCGGGTTGTCGACACCATGCAGGCGATTGAAGGCGCCTCAAAGCGGATTGGCGACATCACCGGCGTGATCGATGGCATCGCCTTCCAGACCAATATCCTCGCGCTCAATGCGGCGGTGGAAGCCGCACGTGCCGGTGAGCAGGGCCGTGGCTTCGCCGTGGTGGCCAGCGAGGTGCGCGTGTTGGCGCAGCGCTCCGCCGCCGCCGCACAGGAAATCAAGAAGCTGATCGATGAGGCAGGCCGACAGGTGGGCGAAGGTGCCCAGCTGGTGGCCGACGCCGGCCAGCGGATGCAGGGCATTGTCGGCGGCGTGGAGAATGTCAGCCATCTGATGCGTGAGATCTCGGCGGCCTCGCAGGAGCAGTCGATCGGCATCGAGCAGATCAACCAGACCGTGGTGCAGATGGATCAGGCCACGCAGCAGAACGCGGCGCTGGTGGAAGAAGCCACCGCGGCCGCACGCGAGCTGCAGACGCAGGCGGGGACGCTTACCGAGGCAGTATCGGTGTTCCGCCAGCAGGAACCGCACGAGGTCCCGCGGGCCGCCTGATCCGGGCCTGCAATGCGATCCTGATCAAGACGGCGCCCGCAGGGCGCCGTTTTTTTGCCTGCTTTTGCGTGATGGGTCAGGAAAAGTCCGCTTCCGGACCTGCCGTGAGGAGCGGCCAACCTTGGTTGGCGCAATGCTTCCTCGTGGACGGCATCCACGCATGGCGTGGATCTACCGGGCGATGTAACGCCATCGGGTTGCCGGCCAGCGGTCGGCACTACCCACGTTTCCTGTGCACAAAGAAAAACCCCGCTGCGTCAGCAGCGGGGTTTT